>NZ_JATABG010000121.1:0-9234 GCF_036533755.1 Vibrio sp. M260118
GGGCAATTTCCCAGGCATTACTCACCCGTCCGCCGCTCGACGCCGTTAACGTTCCCCGAAGGTTCAGTTAACTCGTTTCCGCTCGACTTGCATGTGTTAGGCCTGCCGCCAGCGTTCAATCTGAGCCATGATCAAACTCTTCAATTTAAGATTTTGTTCGGCTCAATGAATACTGAACATTACATAAGTAATGTTTGAATTGACTGTGCTGAATCTTTCGATTCAATGGTCACTTCGTATCATTGAAACCTAAATTGATACCGAAGTATCTATTTGGATTATCATCAACGAGTGCCCACACAGATTGATAGGTTTATATTGTTAAAGAGCTTTCCGACTGAGCATTGCTCAAAACGGACGGCCATTTTAGCGAGTTAAAGTTTAGTGTCAACCACTTTTTTCAAACTTTCTTCAAGTGTTTCCACTTGGCTAATTGACCTTGCTAACTGGCCTAACGTTTCTGTTGAAGCGTTGCCGTGTCAGCGAGGGGGCATTATAGAGATCGCCATCACATTGGCAAGCCCTTTTTGATGTTTTTTCTGACTTTTTTACTGTTCGATTAAATTTCGATCTAAGAGGCCTATAATCCAGTGTTTTCTTTACATTTCTTTAAACTTATTAGCAAAGAGAGTCACTTTTTCCCAGTTTGTATACTCAACCTCTTTGGTTGTATCGGTCTCTCCACCAGTCATACTCATAATGAACTTAATCATAGTTCGGTCAAACCAGCCATAACGAGGGTAGTAGAGAGCACCAGCGAATACGCCAATGAGTTTAGGTTGCCAAGGCGACTTTTTAAGGAATGTCTTTATATAGACACTTCCTTCAGGCGTATCTTTACCTTGATCTTCTTTACGAGCGGTAAGATTGACACAGAAGAACGCAGCTTTGCTCTGTTGCAATGCTGAGAGGTTACGCTCGATAAACTGATAGAGCTTTTTATTGAGATGACCATAACGAATCGACGCACCAATAACAACGCGCTCATATTGGCTAAAATCTACCGTGTCCAAAGTATGGAGATCACGCAATTCACACTCATACTCCGACAACTCTGCCTGGATATGATGAAGAATCTTTTTAGTTTGACCTTCGCGAGTCGAATAGAGAAATAGCGCCTTTGCCACATCGTCTCCTTAGCTACGCCAGAATGTAGGCGTAAGTAATATCAATAGAGTAAAGATTTCCAATCGACCAAATAGCATGGAAACAATCAGAACCCATTTTGCCTTGTCATTAACATCTCCAAAATGGACCGCCACTTCACCTAAGCCGGGGCCTAAGTTGTTCAACGTAGCAGCCACAGCAGAAAATGCACTTAGCTCATCCATTCCCGTTGCGATAAGACCGAGCATACATACAACAAACACCAAGGCATAGGCGGAGAAGAACCCCCATACCGCATCGACAACACGCTGCGATAGAGAGCTACCACCCACTTTAATGGTATATACAGCTCGCGGGTGGACCAATCGCTTCAGTTCACGGACACCTTGTAGCGTTAGTAGCAAAATACGAATTACCTTCATGCCGCCACCTGTGGATCCTGCACATCCACCGATAAAAGAGGAAAATAGCAACAGCACAGGCAAAAACAGCGGCCACTCAGAAAAACCAGTGGTAGTAAAACCTGCCGTAGTCGAGATTGAAACTGTCTGGAAAAGGGCTTGATCAAAGGCATCGTAGACTGTGTTGTACGAGTGATGATTAAGTAGAATAAGGAAGCACACAACAAACAGTAGCACTTGGATAAAGATAAATGCTCTAAACTCGGGATCTTTCCAATAGTACTTTGGATGCACCCCACCAGAGGCAAAGGCTGCAAAGTGAAGTGAGTAGTTACATGCAGAGATCAGTAGGAATACTACGGTAATCATATTGATCGCATAGCTATCAAAATAACCCATACTTGCGTCATGGGTTGAGAAACCGCCAATCGCGATCGTAGAGAAACTATGACTTAGTGCATCAAATGGCGTCATGCCCGCTAGCCAAAATGCACCTGCACACGCGAGAGTCAAACTCAAATAGATATACCAAAGTGCCTTTGCGGTTTCGGCGATGCGTGGTGTCATCTTACTATCTTTAACCGGCCCTGGAATTTCAGCGCGATACAACTGCATACCACCAATGCCTAGCACAGGAAGAATAGCAACGGCCAAAACGATGATACCCATACCGCCGAACCACTGTAGCAGTTGGCGATAAAATAGTATTGCTTTCGGCAAGTCATCTAATCCAACAATGACGGTTGCCCCGGTTGTGGTTAATGCAGAGAAAGATTCAAAGAATGCATCGGTAACCGAAATATTGGGATTATCAGCAATCAGGAATGGCAGTGAACCGGCACTACCCAGTACCGTCCAAAATAGAACAACAATCAAAAAGCCATCGCGAGCTTTTAGTTCATGTTTGTAGCGACGGTTTGGAAACCAACATAAGGTGCCGCAAAATAGCAGTACAAAGAAAGTCGTAACAAATGGAACACCAGCACCGTCTCGATAAATGAGCGCCACCAATGCGGGAGCTAACATAGAGAGACTAAACAGGGCGAGCAACAGCCCGACGATGCGAATAATGGATCGAAATTGCATGGTTAGATTGATTTGTGAAGCGTAGCTTCCGACTTCCTAATTATCGTTGTTGTTTGTCCAATGAGGTAACCAGTACCTTGGCGCCACTCTTATTAATAATGGTTTGTGTAAAAGCACTCACTTGACGCAGTTCAATCTCAACAACCATTTTAACTAAGTCACTATACTCAGCATCCACTTCTTGGACACCAAACTGAGGAAAAAGAGACTGAGCTATTGGCATAAACCCATAGTCTAACTCCAGTAGCAACTTTGTGGTTACTTTTTTCTCAATTGTTTGAAGCAACTTGAGTGCTTGTTGCACCCCTCCACCATAAGCCTTTACTAAACCACCTGTTCCAAGCTTGATGCCACCGGAGTAACGCGTCACTACAGCAGTGATTTCACCAACACCAGATCCGGATAACTGAGCCAAGATCGGTTTACCTGCCGTACCAGAAGGTTCTCCGTCATCACTGAAGCCCCATTTCATCGAGTCTTCCGGACGACCTGCGACAAATCCCCAGCAATTATGGCGAGCGTCCGCATGCTGAGTCTTTATCTGATCAACAAATGCTTTAGCAAGTTCCACTGACGGAGTATGAGCGAGATGAGTGATAAAGACGCTCTTCTTAATCTCTTCTTCAAACAGGGCCTGCTGCGCAGGAATCAAATATGGCAGTTCATTCATAGGTTTAGATAGCTTCGAAACGTGCCTGCAGTTTAGCACGAGAGTGAATTTGGCGTCGCATAAGATCTGTTTGAGCGCACAATGTTAAACACTTGTTTAAAAAATGTATTGAATTTAACCACCAGCGAGTCCAAACTAAAGCAACTGGTCTAACCAGAATAACTATAATACCACTTTCCTTTATAGCGGTAGCCACTCAACCACCGCTGTACACGCAATCCTAAGATTGTATGTCATGGAGATAGACAATGATTTACCAAGCCGAAACCCTACAGGTAAAGGAATTACAAAATGGAATCGCTGAACTGAGCTTTTGTGCTCCAGCGTCTGTGAATAAGCTCAACCTCGCAACTCTTGAGTCTCTAGATAAAGCTCTTGATGCGTTAAAAGCTCATAGCTCTCTAAAAGGTCTACTACTCACTTCAGATAAAGACGCGTTCATTGTTGGCGCTGATATTACCGAGTTTCTGGGCCTGTTTGCCAAACCGGAGCAAGAACTGGATCAATGGCTTCAATTAGCCAATAGCATCTTTAATAAGTTAGAAGATCTACCAGTACCGACTCTTTCTGTTTTAAAAGGCCACACGTTGGGCGGTGGATGTGAGTGTGTACTCGCTACCGACATACGTATTGGTGACAAAACAACCAGCATAGGTTTACCAGAAACTAAATTGGGTATAATGCCTGGTTTCGGTGGCTGTGTGCGTTTGCCTCGTGTTATCGGTGCCGATAGCGCAATGGAGATCATCACCCAAGGTAAAGCATGCCGCGCTGATGAAGCTCTAAAGATTGGCCTACTCGATGCCGTTGTAGAAACAGAGGCGCTGTATGAGTCAGCACTTAGCACTCTAACCCAAGCCATCAACGAAAAGCTTGACTGGAAAGAGCGCCGCAAACAAAAAACATCACCTCTGTCGTTAAGTAAACTCGAATCTATGATGAGCTTTACAATGGCAAAAGGTTTAGTCGCTCAAAAAGCAGGCCCTCACTACCCTGCACCTATGACAGCCGTAATTACTATTGAAGAGGGTGCTCGCTTCTCGCGTAACCAAGCACTCGATATCGAGCGCAAGCATTTCGTTAAGCTGGCTAAGTCTGAAGAGGCGAAATCTCTTGTCGGCTTATTCCTTAACGATCAATACATTAAAGGACTCGCGAAAAAAGCTGCTAAGTCTGCAAGCAAAGATACCCAACGTGCCGCTGTATTAGGTGCGGGCATCATGGGTGGCGGTATCGCATACCAATCTGCACTTAAAGGTGTGCCGGTATTAATGAAGGATATCGCACAGCCTTCACTCGATCTTGGTATGACAGAAGCATCTAAGCTACTCAACAAGCGTTTATCTCGTGGCCGAATTGATGGCTTCAAGATGGCAGGTATCCTAGCTTCAATCACACCTAGCCTTCACTACGCAGGCATAGAAGAAACAGACGTGATTGTGGAAGCCGTGGTTGAAAACCCGAAAGTGAAAGCAGCAGTACTCAGCGAAGTAGAAGAGCAAGTGAGTGAAGGTACCGTGATTACCTCTAACACCTCGACTATCCCAATCAACCTGCTAGCGAAATCACTCAAGCGACCAGAAAACTTCTGTGGTATGCACTTCTTTAACCCAGTGCACCGCATGCCACTGGTTGAGATTATTCGTGGTGAGCACACTTCTGACGAAACCATCAATCGTGTTGTGGCTTACGCGGCAAAAATGGGTAAATCACCAATCGTAGTCAATGATTGCCCAGGATTCTTCGTCAACCGCGTGCTATTCCCATACTTTGGTGGATTTAGCATGTTGCTACGCGACGGTGCTGATTTTACTAAGATCGATAAAATCATGGAACGTAAGTTTGGTTGGCCTATGGGTCCTGCTTACTTACTTGATGTTGTAGGTATTGATACCGCCCACCACGCACAAGCTGTAATGGCGCAAGGCTTCCCAGAGCGTATGGGTAAAAATGGCCGCGATGCAATTGATGCACTATTTGAAGCCGATAAGTATGGCCAGAAAAATGGTAATGGTTTTTACAGCTACACCATAGATAGAAAAGGTAAACCAAAGAAAACATTCAGCGAAGATATTCTGCCTGTACTAGCGGATGTGTGTGCTGAAAAACAACAGTTCGACGATCAGACCATCATTGAACGTATGATGATTCCGATGATCAATGAAGTTGTGTTGTGTCTGCAAGAAAACATCATCGCCTCTCCTCAAGAAGCGGATATGGCTCTTGTTTACGGTTTGGGTTTCCCTCCATTCAGAGGTGGAGTTTTCCGTTATCTAGATAGCGTTGGTATCGCCGAGTTTGTCGCTAAGGCGAAACAGTACTCAGATCTAGGCGCTATGTATCACGTACCACAGTTGCTGATTGATATGGCAGAGAAAGGCCAAACTTTCTACGGTTCTCAGCAACAAGGTTCTATCTAAGGAGACTCCCAAATGACTAATCAAACTAAAAACGTTGTTGTAGTAGATTGTCTACGTACACCGATGGGACGCTCTAAAGGTGGTGCTTTCCGTCATACTCGTGCTGAAGACCTTTCCGCTCACCTAATGAAAGGTATTCTTGCCCGCAACCCTCAAGTTAACCCAAGCGAGATTGAAGATATCTACTGGGGCTGTGTACAGCAAACTCTAGAGCAAGGCTTTAACGTCGCACGTAACGCCGCTTTACTAGCAGGTCTACCCATTGAGATAGGCGCAGTCACAGTCAACCGTTTGTGTGGTTCTTCAATGCAGGCACTCCACGATGGTACCCGTGCCATCATGACCGGTGATGCTGAGATCTGCCTAATTGGTGGTGTTGAGCATATGGGTCACGTGCCAATGACCCATGGTGTGGATTTTCACCCTGGCATGTCAAAGAATGTCGCAAAAGCGGCTGGTATGATGGGCTTAACCGCGGAAATGCTAGGTAAGCTACATGGTATCAGCCGTGAACAGCAAGATGAGTTTGCCGCACGTTCTCACGCAAGAGCCCATGCCGCTACGTTAGAAGGTCGCTTTAAGAATGAAATCTTACCGATCGAAGGCCATGCGGCAGATGGAACACTGTTTACGCTAGATTATGATGAGGTTATTCGCCCTGAAACCTCTGTAGAAGGTCTGTCTCAGCTTCGCCCTGTGTTTGATCCTGCGAATGGTACAGTTACTGCGGGTACTTCCTCAGCCCTTTCAGATGGTGCTTCGGCTATGTTGATCATGAGCGAAGATAAGGCCAATGAGCTTGGTTTGACGATTCGTGCTCGCATCAAAGGTATGGCGATTGCCGGCTGCGATCCATCTATCATGGGTTACGGTCCAGTACCTGCAACACAAAAAGCGCTAAAACGCGCAGGTCTTACTATCCAAGATATGGACGTGGTTGAGTTAAATGAAGCGTTTGCCGCGCAGTCTCTGCCTTGTGCCAAAGACTTAGATCTACTCGAAGTGATGGATGAAAAGGTTAACCTTAACGGTGGTGCTATCGCGCTTGGTCACCCACTAGGCTGTTCAGGTTCACGTATCTCGACAACACTGATTAACCTGATGGAAGCGAAAGATGCTAAGTATGGTCTGGCAACCATGTGTATCGGTTTAGGTCAGGGAATTGCGACTGTCTTTGAACGTCCATAAAACTTAAGTGAGTACAACAAACGCCAGTTTATTCGCTGGCGTTTTTTTATTACTTTAACCAATCCTGATAAAGCTGCTGAGAACAACCTAAATAGTCCACCATCCACTGAATCAGCTTATGATTGTCATCTTTACGCCAAACCAAACAACACTGACTGATAGGCTTCTCACCAGGTAAGGTTTTCTCCACCAGCTCCCCACTCAAGATGAGTGGTAACGCGATATGTCGCGGCATATAACCGATTCCGACACCATTCTTGAGACACTCAATGGCACTATACCAATTCGGTAATAGCAAGCGGCGCTGTTGCGGGTAATGACCGGTATGACGTTTTGGTAACACACTAGAAGTATCATCCAAGCAAATCGCCGGGAATTGACTGACATAATCTTCCGTCAATTGTAACTGTAGAGCGCAAGGATGAGAGGGAGACATAACAAAAGCCCAATCCAAAACACCCATATCTCTAACTTCAAAATCACCACCAACAGGAACCGCAGATGTCGCTCCAAGCACTATATCTGCGCGCTCTTGAGCTATGGCTTCCCAAGAGCCGTTGAAAACTTCCATATTGATCTGCAACTCGGCAAATTCAAACTCTCGATAGAAGTCTTCAACCAAAGGTTTCAGCCTGTCTAATTTAACCACATTGTCCAAAGTTAACTTCAGCGTTGATTGCCAACCATGCGCTGCTCGCTTGGTTTGAGCTTTAAGATCTTCCATCTGCCTCAATAAAAGCCGAGCTTCTGCAATGAACAACTCACCTGCAGGGGTGAGTTCTACTTTTCTTGGTAGGCGACGAAATAGAACAACATCTAACTCTTGCTCGACTTGACGTACACCATAACTGATTGCCGAAGGCACTTTGTGCAACACCTCTGCTGCGGCAGTAAAACTACCCAAACGGGCAACGGTATCTAACATCTCCAATGAAGATTTTGAGTACATAATATACAAGCATTCAATTTTTTTGATTGATAACTAGTAATTTTAACGTTTTATTTTCTAGAAATCGAAAAATAGAATGGCACTGCACGTAAATCAGGGTTGGCGCCAACTGATATTGAAGTAATTAATGATTAAATAATTTGATTGGTTGAATCATGAAAATATCAAAACTACAACTCGTTTATCTCGCAACTCTCTCTATGCTCGGCTTTATTGCCACAGATATGTACCTCCCCGCTTTTAAAGCCATGGAAGTTGATTTCGCAACAGGCCCAGAACAAATTGCGCTTTCACTAACCGTGTTCTTAGTTGGAATGGCCTTTGGTCAGCTATTATGGGGGCTAGCATCTGACAAATTTGGTCACCGCAATACCTTAGCGGCAGGCTTAGTAATTTTCACGGTCGCATCATTTGGTTTAGCGTTTAGTGACCAAGTATGGCAACTGCTCGTACTGCGCTTTATACAAGCGATAGGTGTCTGTGCTCCAGCAGTAATATGGCAAGCAATGGTGATCAAACGCCACTCAAGTAATAGTCAACAAATTTTTGCTACGATTATGCCTCTGGTTGCCTTGTCCCCAGCTCTTGCTCCTCAATTAGGCGTGCTATTGGCCGATCAGTTTGGTTGGCATAGCATTTTTGTTGCTTTGGCACTAATGGGGGTATTGCTAGTCATCGCCACTATGACACAAGAAAATGAAACAGCAGAGGTTAAACACACCAGTATATCAACTGATATTAAGGCGCTACTGGCGTCAAAAACCTACCTAGGCAATGTGTTGATGTTTGCTACCGCGTCAGCTGCCTTCTTTGCTTACCTAACAGGTATGCCAGAGATCATGTCGCAACTCGGTTATGAGGCCAAAGACATAGGTTTAAGCTTTATCCCCCAAACTATTGCGTTTATGGTGGGTGGCTACTTAGGCAAGGTAGGCGTACGCAAGTTTGGTGATGAAAAAGTACTGCGCCAACTGATCGGTCTGTTTAGCGTCGCATCACTACTGATCTTAATCGCCTCTCAATGGGAATTAACCTCTATCTGGCCTATTCTCACACCATTTTGCTTGATTGCAGTCGCCAATGGTGCACTTTACCCTATTGTCGTCAATAGAGCCTTAGCCAGTGCGAAACAGAGCCCAGCTACCGCAGCGGGTCTTCAGAATAGTTTACAGATCTGTGTAAGTAGCCTAGCTAGTGCTCTTGTTGCAACAATGGCTAGCCAAGCTCAATTAGTCACTGGAATCGCTATCGCAGTGTGCATGCTGGGCTTATGGGTTGGTTTCATTGTTTCCAACCGACACCTATCTCAGCATTTCACTACGCCAGATAACTCCCGAGTAGTTAGTGACGAGTAAAAAAGACAAGAGCCGCATGTGCGGCTCTTAATCATCTAGCTAGGTTAAGTAAGTATTT
>NZ_JATABG010000122.1:0-9233 GCF_036533755.1 Vibrio sp. M260118
ATGACGAGTAACCTGTCCCAAAATCATCAATGTGTATCTTGATGCCCAACTGCTGAAGACGGTTAAAATTAAGGAACATTTTATTTTGGTCGACCAGCAATGTCTCTTCTGTCAGTTCAAAATGGATATATTTCGCTTGCGGTGTCACTCGCTCCAAAATCGCATCAAAATACTCGTCATCGAGCAAGGTGGCCGGAGTGATGTTAATGCTTACAGGCATGAAATAACCCTGTTTGTGCATGATTTTCATGTCAGAAATCACATGCTTAACCACCCACAAATCAAGATCTTTCATTAAGTTGGCCTTCTCAAGCCATGGCATAAAACTAAATGGCCCCTCAATCTTGCCACTGGTATCAAGAGTCCGCATCAGCGCTTCGCACCCCACCACTTTTCCCGTTGCAGTGCACACTTGAGGCTGATACTCCAAAACAAACTCTTTGCTACTCAACAATTCAATTTGATCAGTGACTTGCTGAGTCTCTCGCTCTGCACTAATACGTTCACCGATTGGGTCGTCGAGTAGTGAACGCGCCTCTTCTTCACGGCGAGAGAAAGTCGTATCAAGTGCTTTGATATGAATCGACTGCTTATCATTGGCCTTGTTCATCAGCTTTACGGCTGGCAAATACAATAACACCCCAAGGCTGATATTAAATGCCTGAAGCAGTACAGCAGAGAGATCACCATTGGTAGCCATAAATGCATTGATAAAAATTGGGCTATTGAAAGGCACTGAAACACTAGAAGACGCGACCAACCCAGTAGAGACACACAACATGCTAACCAACACATTAACGATCGGACACAACAAGAAAGGCAAAAATAACCTTGGATTTAGAATGATAGGCAAGCCAAAGAGTAAAATCTCATTGATGTTAAGCATGCCAATGGGAATGCTCGCAATAGCAAGTAACTTTAAGTTGCGCTGCTTAGCAAACAACAGCAGTGCCACCACTAATGACAACGTCGCGCCGCTGCCGCCGATAAATACAAAAGAGCCCACAAAGGACATGTTCATGTGGTACACAGCTTCACCGCCTGCGGCCACCGTAGAGTAGTTTAAATTACTCGCCTCTTGGAGCACATCAACCAAAGGAAGCAGTGCGTAATAACCGTGAATACCAAGAAACCACAGTGCAGAGTTGAGTGCGGCAAAGGTCACGCCAAACCAAGTTGGGCTATTGGCATAATCAACAGAAAATAGTGATAAAAACGGAATGTTGGCCAAAACACTAAACACACTGATGTTGACCACGATGACGATGATCGCCGTGATTAGCGCGGGTAAAACAAGGTTAAGTGACTCTTTAACAATCGTCCCTGCTGAGTCTGAACGAGTCAGGTGCAGTGCAGAATACCGCATTAAGTAAGCGAGCAATGGAATTGAATACAGCGGCGTTGCTATCGCCATCACAATATTAAACGTGAGTACAATTTGCTCACCTTGAATAAAACTATCAACGACCACTAAGTACAGAATAGATAACAGTGCGACAGGAGGTCTAGGAAGGCGCCACTGCATAGCAACAACGTAAGAGATAGTGGCCGTCATTAAGAAAGGGAAAAACGTCGCTATGCCACTATGCAGCTGGTAAAAAGCCTCTACCCAGTTTGAACGATAGCCCTGAATAAACTCAGAAATGCACGCCGCAAAGAGGCAGAATGATGAGATCATTAGGCAAGGTATTAGCCAAATCATACCTTCTCTAATGGCGTACAAAGAAGGCACTAAATACTGATTAAACCATATCCCGCTAATTTTACTACTAGGCTTGAACACACGCTTCCTGCTTTCCATACGCCCCCTTCAATTCTATCAATAAGAGTAGCATATGGTTCACGGAACGCTCTGAAATCTATAGGATCTGTTGACCTAGATGATTTAGCCGATTTTGAACTCTGTCCGCTTGTACTGATTAGCTAGCCAATTGCCAAAGCTATCTAAGATTCCCACCACCGAACGCTTGGCAATCAAGCGGCCAGACAACAGAATTCCCAAGCGCTCTATCTCGACCTTTTTATCCGGGTGGTAGCGAAGAAAGGCTTGCCCACATTCGATTGGATCGTCGAACCATTTCTTATCTTTGTGCATGATCAGCGAGTAACTGGCGCGTAGCAGTTTCTTGGCGATGATCTTCTGCGCTTTTATTTGATCTTCAGGCTTGTCACAGCGTCCGATACGATTTCGATACACGGCTACCCAATCTTCTACGTCCATATTCCAGTGTTTTGCGATCTCCCAACTTGGCTGATAGTCACCAAAACACTCCGACAGATCTTCGCCAAAAATACACACCGAGCAGTGGCGAAGCTGAAAGCCCCAAGAAAAAATACTGTCTAAACTTGCAATTTCAGAAGCCAGTGCCGTTTTAAATGAGACCTCAGTAATAAAAGGATACGACTTTTGAAAGCGCCATTTGATCGAATTGAACAACGTCGTTCTTAAATTGCTAAACGACTCATGGGTTACCACAATCACATCCAAATTAGATAAGCCTGGCTTAGCGGTTTTGCGCGCAACACTGCCATACAAGTAGATACTATGTAGGTTGTCGCCAAGCCCATTTTTAAGAAAGCTCACTAACTCATTAATCGCAGGTTGATACTGAGCTTGAAACGGCTGTTTAGGGTTGATTGTGGAAAGATGCATCTGATTACAAACAAATTTATCGAACTAAGTGCTCTAATGTTCGCTCACCGCGAGGGATCAATCAAGATATTCCTTCAGCTCGTGAGTCGGTATATAATCCGGCTAACACCTAACATACGAAGGAAATTGTTCATGCCAAAGGCAAGTGAGCTTAAAAAAGGTTTTGCTATCGAATCTAATGGTAAAACGCTATTAATCAAAGACATCGAAGTAACCACTCCTGGTGGTCGTGGCGGCGCGAAGATCTACAAGCTGCGCTGTACAGATCTGACAACAGGTGCTCGCGTTGATGAACGTTATAAGTCAGATGACGTTGTTGACACCGTTGATATGTTTAAGCGTGCGTCTTCATTCTCATACGTTGATGGCGACGAGTACATCTTCATGGACAATGAAGACTACACCCAATACACCTTCAAACAAGACGAAATCGCTGACGAGCTACTATTCGTAACCGAAGAGATTCAAGGTCTGCACGTTGTACTTGTTGACGGCAACGCAGTAAGCATCGAACTTCCTGCGGCTGTAGAGCTAGTGATTGAAGAGACAGACCCATCAATCAAAGGTGCATCGGCATCAGCACGTACTAAACCTGCGCGCTTTGCAACAGGTCTAACCGTTCAAGTACCAGAGTACATTGCAACTGGTGACCGCGTTGTTATCAATACAACTGAACGCAAGTACATGAGCCGCGCGTAATTATGGCAGAGCTAATCTCATACGATGATGCCATGGATACGGCTTACGATATCTTCTTAGAAATGGCGCCCGACAATCTAGAGCCTGCGGATGTGATTCTGTTCACTGCCCAGTTTGACGAACGTGGTGCAGCCGAGTTAGTAGAAACCGGTGATGACTGGGTTCAACACGTGGGTTTTGATGTAGACAAAGAAGTATACGCAGAAGTTCGTATCGGCCTAGTCAATGAACAAGATGACGTGTTAGACGATGTGTTTGCTCGCTTGCTGATCAGCCGCGATCCAGAGCACAAGTTCTGCCATGCGCTATGGAAACGCGACTAGACGTTTCACCTACTAAGCGCAATAAAATGCACAAACAAAAACACCCTAGCCTAAGCTGGGGTGTTTTTCATTGGGGGAAACTCTAGGCAATAACCTAGCCCTGTATAGGATGTCGTTCTAGCTAACTAAGAGTTAGTCAACCTTTATATTTTCTACGCGGGCTTTCAATTTTTGCCCTGGGCGGAAGGTCACTACTCGACGAGCACTGATTGGAATGTCTTCACCTGTCTTCGGGTTTCGACCTGGACGTTCATTCTTATCACGAAGATCAAAATTACCGAACCCAGACAGTTTTACCTGTTCGCCACTCTCCAGTGCCTTACGAATCTCTTCGAAGAACGCCTCAACCGTTTCCTTGGCATCCCGTTTACTGTATCCAAGCTTCTCAAACAGGTTCTCAGCCAAATCAGCCTTTGTGAGCGCCATAAAACTTTCCTCAAAGCTGTGTTAAACATTGCCGCCCGGGGGACAGCACCAAAACATTTCGCCAAGCCAATCAACAACATATCGGCTTTACCTTGGAAGTGTATGCCAAGCTCATGATTTTCGCCAACTTTTTTGTGTAATGACGATAAATCAAACGAAAAAACAACGACATAGACGACTAAAAGCACGATATTTCATCAAACAAACCAGAGTCTTAATCGCCAATAAATAGATGATTTATTTGTCATTATCTGGCTTAACAAAATATTAATCTAAATCTGCTATCACTCCAAATAAGGTACTGATGCGACTAAGAAATCACTGATAAAGCTATCAATATGAGCAACTCGGCTAACTGAACTGCCCCTGAGAATGAACTGTTCAAGCGGACTTATTTAACATGCTGTTATTGAATATTTAATAAGGAGTGAGATCTAGCTACAAGTATCATATTAGAGTTGTTGCACAAGTAAACCACCGATCACATACTCCTAACCTATAACTAAAAAATAAGATTGGTTTTAACCAAGAAAGAATAATGAACAAAACGTTGGCTATTTCACATGACATTACTTGCTACTCTTACATCTTGCCTTGGCGAAGGTGTACTTAGTGAAACGTCTCTACAAAGGCTATTTCACGAAATAATTCATAACCCGTCAGGCTGTCACTACCGTAGTCTGTTCGAATCTTTAATCAATAAACGCTGTCAAATAGCATACAGCGTAACGCCGCGACTCCAGCAAGCTAACCTGCGCACCCTATATAAAAGTAAAGAATACGCCCAGTTAGTCTGTGAAGGCGGTACAGCCACAAGCAGTGCAAGCAAAGAACTCAATCAAGCCTTAGAAAAGGTCGCGATAAAGCACTTTGGGTCACTATCTAGAATGTGGGCGCACATCGAGCTTGAAGTGCTCAGCAAACACCAAGTGGGTAGCTCTACCCTCGCCCCAGGCATTACCTTTAATGATGCAGATTATTCAGGTCAACTAATAGAAAACGTTGAGACTTCATCTCTCGTCGTATCATCACCTCATCGTGAAGGGCTTTATTCGCTGGGTGACGCACTGCGCATCGCCAACATTGACCTATTTGTACTTGAACAGAGTTGGTACGAGCTTCTTCCACTGATTGACTTGTCTGCCACTGGGTGCCATTTCATTTTGCTCCATTGTCCTAACGAGCATAGCCACCCTTGCTTAGCATCTAGCGCCATGATTACCAGCGGGTTAAAGCGCAAAGAGTGGCTTAGCCACACACATTTTTTCCAGCATTCGGGTTGGCAGTGCCAGTTCAATGAGCAATCAGTACGAGCACTGAATCACACAGATTCATTTGATCAACTTACCTCAACGGCTGATACACTAGAGGAGTTTGACGCCAACTGCATCGCTCACCTCAACTCTCACTCAACCATTTGTGAGATTTTGCGCTTAACTGTCGCGGGCCAAAAAGTACAGCGCTTGTACTTGTTCTACTTGGCGCAGAAAAAAATGGCGCAATGCTTGAACGATGCTGGATACCAGTGCGCCCAAACCATTATTGAGAACCCATGGCTACTCAATTTCTACGATCAGCTTAGTGGTCATGCTTATGTAAACTTAGCCAGCTATATCATAGAAGGTGAAGCCAGCCCAACATTTAGAGGAATGTGGCTTGTGGAAGCGTTTAACTTCCAATACTCTTCCATCGATTTTAGGCAGTACAAACAGATGGTGAGAAGTAAAGTGCGCAGTAAAGAGGTAAATGATGCTTGATTCCCTAGGTGGCTTGCAGCTGCACCCGGTATTCATACTGCTTACTCTCGTTTCATTTGTTGTGTTGCAATGGAACCTCTATTTCCATAAATCGACCAAGCAAGCGAAAGGCTCACGCCTAAAGCAGATCAAACGCCCTTATATGTGTTATTCGCTGTCGATTCTCGGCTGGATTCTCACCAATGCATATTTTTACTCGCCATTGCTGATTCAGCTTGGAGAACAGGCCGCGATAGTGGCAGCGCTAGCCGCAAACCTACTCTCCTACTCTGCATTTGCTTGTGCTTACCTAGTTTGTATCTCCCTAGCCCAATCTAAAACGATGAAGCTTGAGATCGCCGTACTAGCGATCGTTTCGGTTTTAGTCGTCGCGGCTAACCTCGCCAACTATAAAATGATACTCGGCATAACCATTGAATCTGCGGGTCAATTCGTTCTCAAGTTTGGTGAATCGACCTCTTACTTTTTCCTGGTTGTGCTGTACGTGATATTGCAATCATTCCGATGTGTCATTCAATACGCGCGCAATGCTAAGCCGTTGCAACATGTTAAGTCGCTCTACATGCTATTTGGTATTAGCGTGTTTATGCTATCGACATTAGCCATCCACGTTGTCGTACCTATGATATACACCGACTTCTCAATGGCGTGGCTGCCACCGGCACTGTCGATTTCCGAAATGATGTTAATGGGCTATGCATTGGTGACATCGCGCTTTTATAGCAGCCGTCATATCATGTACCGAACGGTCACTGTCTCTTTAGCCGTTTTCGGATTAACCATTCCGCTAATCTTAGTGATTGAGTCGACTGATACACAAAATATTCTAACTATCGTTCTTATCGCTACCCTATTTACTGGTATGAGTTGGAGATGGGTCTATAGGAAATGTGAGCGAATTGCGAGTGAGGTTGTGTTTAACGATGCTCTGTCACCGCAGCGCAAAATCTATGATTTAGCGAGTGACTTTCAAAAATCAGTCGATAGACCGTTGCGAAAAGTCGCCAATATTCTCGGCGTGAGTAGCGACTCAATTCAATTAGTGTCGAATCTGCTAGATGAACCTCTGTATACTAAGCATTTAAAATCTGCCAACAGCGTGTTGGTACTTGAAGAAATTGAGGATTCTATTCCGCAGTTGCAGAATCAACGCGAGGTACTCTCGCTGAGAAAACTCTATAAAAAAATGGATAGCAACGATATCGCCATGGTGCTGCCCATCTTCGATAACAACAACCATGTTTCGCACCTGCTCATCGCACGCAAAAAACATAATGGCCGCTTATTTTACGGAGAAGAAATTCAAGCCCTACAAACGGTACTCAAAAAAGCACAAGGCTATATCAATGCAGATCTTAAGATAAAACAGTCTCAGGCACTGGCAAACTCCATCGCACATGAGATGAGAAACCCACTCGCTCAAGCACAGCTAGAGTTTGAGTATATCGATCTCCTGGTTGATAAATCTTCCCCTGACCCGACACTGATGAGTCATGTAGCTAAAGGAAAACTGGCCGTTGACCGAGGTCGACAACTGATTGACATTATACTGCGCGAAGTCAATCACTCTTCCCTAGCACTTGAGCCTACTGAACCCACCAGTATTGCCTCGGCAATCCAAACAACGGTTGATTTGTACGGATTTGAACACGAAGAGCACCGTGCGCGAATCTCAATCAATGTTGAACAAGATTACGTGGTAAAAATTAACGACACCTTGTTTAATTTTGTGTTGTTCAACTTACTACGCAACGCTCTGTACTATTTTGATTCGTTCCCCAATAGCCGAATAGAAATATCTACACAAAGAGGCCAATATGAAAACCACCTTCTATTCCGTGACACCGGTCCAGGAATACCAGAGAACCTACTAGCAAGAATTTTTGACGACTTTTTTAGTCATAACAAGAGTGGGGGCAGCGGTCTGGGGCTTGGGTACTGTCAAAGAGTCATGGCGTCGTTTGGCGGTTCGATTCAATGTCAATCAGAAGTAGGACACTATACAGAGTTTACATTGACTTTCCCTGCAGCCAACATCGCAGTCGAGCAACTGAGCACACTCAGACCAGAAGTTAAACCTGAAGTCCCGGTTGCAGCTACCGAGGCTACAACAGCAAAGACTGAACTAACGTTCGAGGTCACTCAATCCCACATGATCTTAGTGGTCGATGATAAGGAAATCCAACGAACCTTAGTCAAACTCTACCTTGAGCAATTAGGTTATTCCGTGATTTTAGCTAACAATGGCAAAGTCGCGATCGAGATCATTCAAAATAACCCTATCGACCTGGTATTTATGGATATCCAGATGCCAATTATGAACGGTTTCGAGGCAGCAAGCATCATGAAGCAGTCTTTCCCTGCCATTCCTATTATCGCTTTATCTGGGGAGTCAGGAGAACAGGATGTACTCCGTATGAGTGAACTGATGGATGGCCGTTTGTCTAAGCCAACAACCAAAGAGGCTCTACAGGCGATTTTACGCTCCACGCTCAACGTCCCAGTACATTAAAAAGGCTCGGTTGTTCGTCAATTGATTGGCAACCGCCTGCCTTATTTTGAGTCTCAAATTGCCCCAACTTAGTTCTGTTGTTCTCAACTCGTCGATACATTGTAAGAACTTCCTATGCCTTTTTAATAGCCTAGCGGGGTTTAACTAGTCGAACTCCATTATTGGCACCGAATATGCTTAATCCACGTGAGTAGTATAAAGCGGCTAGCCGTCGCCAATTAGCAAGTCAGGAGCACGTTATGGAAGTTCAACGTCACACATACTATAGACTTATTCATCAAGGTATTAAGTGTCTATTGGTTGATAGAATCGGCCACTTCACTGAGTTGGAGTACCATGAATACCTCAATGGCATGACTGGCAAGTCAAGTTGCTTCTCGATGAGTGATGAAGAGCTGCAATTCACCGTCGATAGCCTCCTCAGCGAGGGTTATTTAGAGGACTACAAACACCATATTTTGCGCTAAAAGCAGTGAAATTTAAGTTTGTAGTTTCTCGGGTTAGTTGATTTCGTTAGACTGCGTGTAATTGAATTGATCAAGACTAATTAAATGAAACAACTGCTCGACTTTGTACCCCTAATTATCTTCTTCGCCCTGTACAAAATGCAGGACATCTTCGTAGCGACAGGCGCACTGATTGTCGCTACCGCGATTCAAATCGTCATTACCTATCTAATGTTTAAAAAAGTGGAAAAAATCCAGATCATCACTTTTTTGATGGTCGCTGTTTTTGGCGGGATGACTCTTTTCCTTCACGACGACAACTTCATCAAATGGAAAGTCACCATTGTCTACGCAATTTTCGCCCTTGGACTAGTAATCAGCCACCTGACAGGAAAGTCCGCAATTAAGGCGATGCTT
>NZ_JATABG010000123.1:0-9220 GCF_036533755.1 Vibrio sp. M260118
ATCATCCTTATACCCTAATCCATATTCATCTGGCGATATTATGAATTAGGGTTATAAGAAAACTAAATTCATATTTGGACTATGAAATTTCCAAATTAACTAAGTTGTCGTTGCTGTTTGGCATCAAGCATCACTTCAGCTCGACGGGTTCACCAAGATAGAATCCTTGCAGGTAATCAACCCCCATATCCACAGCAACATCGCAAACCTGTTGGCTATGAATGAACTCCGCCACCACTTCAGCATCCAGTGCTTTACACAACTGAACCATCTGGGCGGTGATTTTGCGCTGTTTAGCATCACTGTCGATGTGACGAATCAAGCTACCATCGAGCTTAATGATGTCGGGTTTAAGCTGGATAATTTCATCTAGATTAGAGTATCCCGAGCCAAAATCATCAACAATGATCGTCACGCCGAAGCCCCTAAAGTGATTGCAAACCTCGATCATCCGTGAGAAATCATCAATTTTTTCAGATTCGACAATTTCAAACCCGGCTCGTTGCGGTATTTCCAGTTGACGAACCCGTGTTTCAAGGAGAGATAGGGTATTGTCATCGAGCATGTCTTGATGCGACAAGTTAAGCGTGAAGTTCTCTTGCCTATTTGCCATTAAATCAAAACTGTTCGATATCATGGTTTGGCTGAACTTGGTGTAAAGCCGAGTATCTTGAATCAAAGGCAGAAAGTAGCCCGGAGATAGCACTTGTTGATTGTGAGTCAAACGGCCCAAACACTCATAACTCGCCAACGCCTTAGTTCTCGCATCAAAGATGGGCTGAACATAAGGCAGCACATTTTTGTGTTGGATAGCATGATTGGCAATAGATAGCTTCTCTAAACGCTCACGACGCTGCTGCTCTTTATGAATCAAGTCACTCGCATTGCAGAAGTGTCGATTCGAGTTCATAGCATATCTTCTGGCTTCAATAGCTTTAAACAAAAAGGCTTCAGAAGAGCAAACCAAGAACTCTTTCTTCTCTGCAATGCCTACCGTGACTGAAATCGCTAGGTGGGCACTTTCTAAGAAAGATTGGTTCTTAAAATCTTGCGACTCCACTTGTTCTATCAATGTTTCAAATTCTTTATACAGTTCCGTGCTTGAAAGCGTCCTTTTAAAGATCAGTGCCCACTCGCCGACACCAATCGCATATAGCTTGGTGTCTTTAGTTAGCCTTTCTTCTATTTTTTGTTTAAGGAACTGAGTCAGTAACAATAGAACATTATCACCAATCGAATAGCCATACTTTTCGTTGATATCGGTTAAATTGTTAATTTTTATATCGAGTAAGCAATCATCCAACTCCATGCCCGAGATATCTTCAAGCAAGACAGTACGATTCGGCAAGCCAGTGCGACTATCGGTTAAATAGCTTGTCACTAACGCCTTCGCTTGACTGTCTATTTGCGACTGCATCGACTGATTGTAACTTTCTAGGTCAACAAACGAGTTGCGAATCATCGAAAACAGCGGAGAGATTGGCGAAGTGATATAGAGCTTAGGGTATTTAACCTCTTGTTTTGGTTCCCCTTCTCGCATCGCAATCAAGGTCATGCTGTGATGGAGCATAGATTGCTGGGTATCATTTTTATATAACTCACCCATGCAGTAAAAGCCGTAGCAGTCTGCAACCAATTGAAGGGGAGCAAGCTCCTCATTGCCTTCAATAAAATCTAAGCGCGACGTACAATTATAAATAAACACATTGTCAGGTTGATGTTTCGCAAGGTTATAGGCTCCCTGCTGAACCTGCTGAATAGTCAATTCTGGGTGGTCATAACAAAAACGCACTTGATCACCCGTGGCCAACGCCCTATCGAATTCTATACTTTGGTCGTCGTACAATTTTCGTGGATTGTAGATATCCTGAGCCTGCTGCTCCCCTTTAAGCAAAGGGAAGCCATGTAACATATCATCTGAAAAATCATTACCATCGGCGAGGTAGCGACGATAGATTTGACCAACCGGCAGATCATTTAGTTCCAGTAATCGATTACCTTGAACCTTGGTCACGACGAACGTCTGCCCAACAGGATTCCAAGCGTTATACGACTTCTGCCATACCGACAGATTTACCGCATTAATTGCCACAGCGACCAATGTAGACCGATAAAATTCGCCTTCGAGCATTGCCCAACGACCTTGCTCTGTAACTACTGTTGCACCACCAACCACCGGAACATGGTCGCTGCAAAACGCACCAAACAGATCAGAATCATGAGCCCCTATCCTGTCACCAAAACAGACAATCAGCTTGGTATCATCCTGGATATTAAGGGCATCACGCAAATTCTGAGATGTCATTTCATGCGAGTCTGTGACAGGGGTTGTGGCGGTAGTAAATTCAGCCTGTTCGAACTGAGTCACGACTATCGACGAGGCACCTTTAACGATCATGCCTTGATGAATAGTGTGTCCAGCACTGCTACCAATAACCACAGACTCTGGCCAACGTGCTTTAATCTGTCGATAGTATTGAACAACCACATCTTTAGGTTGATCGGAAAACAGTTGGATTAGTGGCCGAGTATAGATTTCATCGACGACATTCAGTTGCTCTTTTAGCTGACTATCACTATGAAACTTAAGAGAAAAACTATTCATACGCAGCTAAGTATCCTTTTCCTATACCTTTTATCCTGACTTTGAACTCATCAATCACGCTTTTTATTATAATAGGGTAACAAATATCAAGTTTAGCGACTATTGCAACCCTTGGTTAGCATTATTATCTACCAAGTGCTCACATAGCCATTGCTGTACCTTTTTACGTGAGACTTTAATTCCATTATTTATCAGAGCACTAGGTAGGAGATAGTACTTTGTTGGGTGTTTCAGGCGAGTTAACTTACCTGTCAGGTGCGCTTCAATTTCCCGTTTAGAGAGCGCAGCGTTAGTGTGAATCACAGCAACGGGTCTGTGACCATATTCTGGGTCATCAACAGGAATCACAAATGACTGGGCGATGCCTTCGAGTTGGTTAAGCACCATTTCAATTTCTTCGCAGTGAATGTTTTCGCCACCAGAAATAAACAAGTTATCGGCACGACCAATGATTTTCAGTTCTTGCCCGTCCATCTCCCCTAAGTCTTTACTATCAAACCAACCATCTTCGGTCAGTGGTAGTAAGCCCCCTTGATAGAAATAACCACTCGCTAACGTTTCTCCACCAATATAGATTCTCTGTCCATCAAGGCGCAGCTTGCGTTTGGGCAAAACCGGCCCCGCGGTGTAACGTCTATCAATACACTTTGCAGTAACTGTCGATGCGGCTTCCGTCATGCCATAGCCTAGCCAAGTTTCAATCCCAAGCTTAGCAGCTTGCTGACTTAACTCTAAAGGCACATGACTGCCTCCAAGCAAAACATGAGTAAGTTCTAGCTTTATATCGGCTTCTATCAGTCGCTTTAGTTGAGTGGCAACTAGAGAGGCATGGGTTACCCCTTGTATATCTTCAGCGAGATCGCCAACACCTATTTTCAGTGTTGAGCCTTGCTGTAACCAACGGTAAACAATCGCCAACCCTGAAACATGATACATAGGCAAACTAAGCAGCCAAGTATCCTGCTGCGTAAAACAAAAACGCTGTAACAAACCCTGAGCAGAAGCCAAGTGCTGTCGCGAAGTGTGAGCGACCGCTTTGGCCGCTCCTGTAGAACCAGAGGTAAAGATAATTGACGCTAATATATCTAGGTCAAACTCATTCGTGGCTAACCCAGCATTAATGGGCTTGAGTGACACATTACTCATCGCAGCAAGCTGTGGAACCTTATCGCAAACCCAAATTTTGGCCTCGGTTAGATCGCCATATACAGTCATCAACTTTTGGTTAATTTCAGCTTCGGTTTGCGGCATGATCACTGCACAAACCGCACCTAGTTCGAGACAAGCGAGGTAGACCATGACAATCTCTGGGCTATTTTTCCCCACACAAGTCAATACATTACCTGGCTGAATACCTTGTCTCTTTAGTGATAGCGCTAACTGGCTAACTGCCTGTTCAAGTTCGCTCCAGGTGTAGCTTCTGCTTGGTGTATGCAGGGCATATAAAGATGGGCTCGATTGAGCCCACTGACGTAGAGGAGAAATCTGGCTCATCACGATTGCCAAATCAACGCCTGATCCGCTAGGCGAACGACAGGAAGCTCACAGCCCGGCCACTCGACCTCAAGTTGCTGAGCAAAAAGACCTACAGTATCCAATCCCGGCACTTCGTCTGGCAGTTGCCAATACGCCAGTCTCGCTAACTGAGTTAAACCTAAGCTTGATTCAATACTAGAGCTGACCACAGCTTTAATACCCAGTGACTTAGCTTTCTCAATCAACTCAACACAGCGCTTAACCGAGCCAATTAGAGTCGGCTTGATTACTACCGCTTTCGCTCCATTGAGATCTTCTAACCTGAAATCTTCTTTGCGAATTGCATGCTGAAGTGTTTCATCCCACGCAATCGCAATACCTGTGTCAATCGCGAATGAAAAGCTGTCACCCGGTGCTTGGCAAGGTTCTTCAATAAAAGAAATCCGGCCACGAAGTGATGGGGCAACTTTCTTCGCGAACTGCTGTGCCTTTTCTGCTGTCCAAGCACGGTTAGCATCTAAACGCAGAGTAAGATCTGGAATCGACTCTAAAAACAAACTTACCAACATGCCATCACGGATCGGCTCATAAAGGCCGACTTTGATTTTGGCAACTTTCTCTCCCGGCATTGCATTCAGCTTAGGCAGAAGCTCGTCTGGGTCACCAGAGCATAACGGCGCAGCTTGAAAACAGCCTTGCTGTGGAAGTTCACCACTGAGCTCTAGCTCAGCGATAGACAAACCAAAAGCTACCGACGGGTAGAGTTCATCAAAATCGAACGCTTGCCCTTGGCTCCACATTCCCAACTGCTCAATCAGTTGAGAGTAAACATCATCCATCGTCTCAACACTAAAGCCCGGCAGAGGCGCAACTTCCCCTCTCCCCACTTCACCGTCAAGATTTAGCTCAACCACAAAGCCTTCACGCTGCTTTAACCTTTGTTCACGCAGAATCACGCCACTGTCCATCGGCAATTCATAGCGATACAGTTTGGCTGATCTCATAGCAATACCCCTTTTTCAATTAATAGATAATAGACAAGTTGTAGATAGGTTTCTAAGCCAGAATGCTGATAGGTAGGAGAAGACGCGGAGTCTATAAGCATAGATGAGCATCTTCGACACCGCTATCGGTATTCTGGCGACGAAAGCTATGACAACTTAGGGGTTGCGTGGGAATTTTTGAAAGTCCGGACGACGCTTCTCGTTGAATGCGTTACGACCCTCCTGCCCTTCCTCTGTCATGTAGAACATCATGGTTGCATTACCTGCTAGCTCTTGCAGACCTGCTTGACCATCACAGTCCGCATTCAACGCAGCTTTCAGGCAGCGTAGTGCCATTGGGCTATGTTGCAGAGTTTCACGACACCAACGAACCGTCTCTTTCTCTAGCTCTTCAACAGAAACGACAGTGTTGACTAGACCCATATCCAACGCTTCTTGTGCGTCGTAGAAACGACATAGGAACCAGATTTCACGAGCCTTTTTCTGACCAACGATACGAGCCATGTAAGACGCGCCCCAACCACCATCAAATGAGCCCACTTTCGGCCCTGTCTGACCAAATTGCGCGTTCTCAGCTGCAATAGTTAAATCACACATCATGTGTAGAACGTGACCACCACCAACAGCCCAGCCAGCGACAGCGGCGATGACTGGTTTTGGACAAGTACGAATTTGGCGTTGGAAATCAAGAACGTTTAGATGATGCGTACCAGAGTCATCTTGGTAGCCGCCGTAGTCACCGCGAATCTTTTGGTCACCGCCTGAGCAGAATGCCTTCTCACCTAAGCCAGTAAGAATAATCACGCCAACACTTTCATCGTAACGTGCGTCTGCCAGAGCATTGATCATCTCTTTAACGGTTTGTGGGCGAAATGCATTACGAACTTGAGGACGAGCTATGGTGATCTTAGCGATACCATCTTGTGATTTGTGGTACTGAATATCTTCATATTCACCGGTGCAGTCATTCCAGTTAACTGGTGCGTATAGTTCTTCTTCTGAGATACCGACTGTTTTTGCCATGGTGATTCCTAATTTATCAACTTAGTGACTCTGCTTACTCGCCATTAATGGCGCTCAGCTGAGCTTTAACAATGTTTGCAAAAGCTTGGGGGTGCTCAACATGGACGTTGTGCCCAGCTTGCAAAACCTGACTAAAAGACAAACCGCTTTGTTCGGCCAACTGACTAAACTTATTGTCTTTTTCGCCACATATATAGTGTGTTGTAACACCTGAAGACTTCAGATGTTCGAGTAAATAATCTTGCTTCGCGAGGGAGGTGGCCTCAAGCATATTCGCAACAGATGAACCTAGATTAGCACTGCGCTTATCAATCATTGTTTGTCTTTGCGCATGATTTAGCGAACTAAACACCGGCTGCTGATACCAGTCGCTCAATACCTGCTCAATAGGCTCAGTGCGAAATCGCTGTGCCCATTGGCGATCATTGCTGAGTCTCTGTTGCTTATCTGCTTCACTGGTTAAGCCAAAGTGGCCTCCCTCAACGATCAACGCGCGAATATTCAAGGATGAAAAATAGCCGTTCGCGACGCCTGACATCGCAATTCGACCACCCATCGAATAACCAACCAATACTATAGGCTGATGTGGTGCTACTTGGGTGAGAAGAGTGTCAGATATTTGATCGCAGCTGTGCCTAAAATTGCAACAAAATTCTAAGCCACTGAAACCATGTCCGGGGAGGTCAATCACAATGGAGTGATAATCAGGCAGCTGAGCGATCAACTCTCGCCAATCTAGACCAGAGCCCAACAGACCATGCAAAAATACCAGTGTTGGGCGGGCTTGGTTAGCAGATGAGTTGACGTGACTATAAAGCATGGATTTGTTGAATAAATTCTTTTAGTTGCGAAGAGGCTTGCTCAGGGGGTGTTTGCAATTCAATCAATATTGCACCCTGCCCTGAGGTTAGATGATCGTTCACTCGCTGATTGTAGTCAGCTAAAGTCTCTGGCTTATAGTAACTGAGTTTGAACTGTTTAGCGGCGAACTCAAAATCATAGCCGTGGGGCATCTGATAGAGTGATTGTTTTTGCTGCTCTGGGACAGGCAAGAGATCAAATATCGCCCCGCCATCATTGTTAGTAACGACAATCACCACAGGCGTAGTTTGATGAGTAAGCAGTGCCAATGAATTAATATCGTACAACAACGAAGTATCACCGATAAAAATAGCCGTTGGCGCTGAATTCGCGCGTACTACACCAGTCGCTGTGGCAATCAAACCATCAATCCCTGACGCACCGCGATTACTAAACACTTGATAGCTATCGAGGCTGCTAAACATATCCACCAAGCGCACAAACAAGCTATTGCCTAAAAACAGCTGTGTCTGTCTGGGTAATTGATTGATGTTTAGAGCAAGCTCTATCTCATCCAAAGGCGAGTTTGTATTGAGATGCAGTGTAGCTAGATTAGCGACCAGCTGTGACAGTTCTATAAGGTCGTTAGCCCAACCGGATTGAGTATCCACCAGTGACGGCATCGCCTCTGTAAAGCTTTGCAACCAATGCTCGATATCTGCAATGTGGTGAGTTTGGATCAGATGAGTTTGATTGTTTCTCTGCGCCTGTGGAGAAAGATAATGATACTCTGCGCCGCGTTGTTCGACCTGAGCAGTGAGCCATTGGTTGACCCGTTTAGAGATAATTCGAGAGCCAATTTGTAGTACCAGTTCACACTGATTAAGCAGTTCCGAGCGAGCACTGTTTTGCAGCCATAAATCATAATGTGCCCAAGCTGACGTTACCCCTGACTGAGGATCGCTAAGTAGCGGCCACCCCAATTTATCTGCCAATACTTGTGCCAGGTGTGCTTCACGCAAGGTAACGCTGCCCAATACAATCACACCTTTCTTGGCAGCAAATTCACTAAACTGATTAGCTGGCGCTGCGGGGTTAATTAGTTGGTGAGTATAGGTCTGCGAGCTTTGCCACCAGCTAGACACAGAATCTATGTACTCTTGGTACAGTGACTTTGGTTGCTGACCGTATAGTGGCTCTGGGAAGGGGCAGTTGATATGTACTGCTGATCCAGTGCTCGCTTGGCTAAACATCAGATTATCTAAGGACGTCAGAAGCCATTTTAACGGCGTTTGTAACGATGGGCTTGGTAGTTCAAGCGACCCAGTCACATGACTAGAAAAGATCCCCGCTTGCTCGATAGCTTGATTTGCGCCACACCCAACCAACTCAACAGGGCGATCAGCAGTCAGTACCACCAATTTTTCTCCGGTTAGCTTAGCTTCTGCAATCGCCGGAAGTAGATTGGCTACCGCAGTACCCGACGTCACGACAATAGCGACAGGCTTATGGCTCGCTTTAGCAAGGCCAAGCGCAAGAAAGCCGAGTCCGCGCTCATCAAAATGAGTATGTAGAGTGAGAGCCGAGTTTTCATCGGCCTCTAGCGTCAAAGGTGTTGAACGAGAGCCGGGCGCAATGCACACATCGGTGACGCCAAAACGTGACAGCTCCTCGAAGATGATTTGACACCAAATACGGTTAATCACGGCTTGTTCAATTGGATGAGCGCTCATGTTAAGACGCAACCCCTAATGGTGGGTTGTCAGAAAACAGTGACAATAGTGTCGACATTTTCTTATCCAGTTCTTGCCACTCATGCTCAGCAACCGAACCTGGGACAATCCCCGCGCCCGCGAACAGCTGCACTTTATCGTTAAGCACCAAGGCACTGCGAATGGCAACGCAAAACTCAGCGCGTTGCTGGCTAATAAAACCCATAGAGCCTGCATACCAACCACGAGCAAAAGATTCATTTTGCTGAATAAAGGCCATTGATTCTTCACGTGGTAGCCCTGCGACTGCGGCGGTAGGTTGAAGTGCGCTCAATAGTTGAACGCCGTTGATTCCCTTGTGCAACTGGGCATGAATACTGCGCTTGAGATGCTGAACCTTACGTAAGCGAACTAAACGCGCTTCTTGCTCCACTTCCACGTGCTCAGAGTAGGGTGACAAACGCTCAATGATGTCATCAACCACATACTGGTTTTCATTAAGATTTTTGGCATCGTTTGATAGCCAGTTCGCCAGTTCCATATCTTGGCTAGCGTTTGTGCCACGACCAATGGTGCCGGCCAGGGCCTCGGTATAGAGT
>NZ_JATABG010000124.1:0-9160 GCF_036533755.1 Vibrio sp. M260118
AACTTTGTGCCATCAAACTTGAGATGGCCGAGCAGAGTTTTGGCATTCTCTTTTCCATCATCATTAAACGCTACGCCATAGCGAGCATAATGCATGGAACGTTGTAAGTTACAGACTTTCCCGTATAGCGGAGCGAACTGCCTATCTCTGTTCGAACTTAACTGAACGTTGAGGGCGATCTCTTCTCCAACTTGAAATGGGCGGCTAAGGGGGGCGGTAATAAATCGACAACCGCTCTTAGATAAGTCGCGAATTTCGCAGTCGAGCTTGTGCGTCTCGGCGATCACTTTGGCTGCTAAGTTAACGTCAAATCTAGGCTCTTTCCTGAGTTGGGTCACTTGCATGGTTTGAGGTACCGAAAGCGTAAAAATCGGTACTGGTGCAGTTAGGACATTCTGGATCTGGCCTCGAAAATGAACAATTGCACCTTCACCACGGGGTGAAATCGCTCTAATTGTGGCCCAAAAGCCTTCTTGGAAAAAGAAGCCTAGGTCGTCTTCGGATATTTTGGGTAGCTCAGCTAAAACAACGTTATCAGAGTGAGTGCCGATAAATTTGGTTTTACATCGGAATGTTGTCCCTACAGGCGTGGTAATGCCAATCGTTAATTCGCCACCATGCTCTACCATAGCGAGAGCGTCAGTACTATTTAACGTCGACACGTTTTTATCGTGTGAAGGGCTTGCCCCTTGTTCTTTAAGCGCCGCCTGCGTATTCATCTAGCCTCCGTTGCACCCACCGTGATATGGTTTTATGAAGTAGGTGGGTATATGACGTTTTTTATTTCAAATGAGTGAACTTGGATCTGTCCATTCTATGTTTGGTTTGTTGCTTGTTCAAATGTCAATATACCCATTAATATGATTTAGTTATCATTTTTTGGAGTTAACATGCCTCACAAGACAGTTTTTGATGGAGTAAGCTCTCAGTTTCGCGTTTATCTCGAGGGTGAGCATTACGCGTTGGTCAAGATCGAAAATAAGGGCAGTGTGTACAGTATCACCTCTACAAAAGTTCCAGAGGCGCTTCAAGGCCGGGGATATGGCAAGGTGATGATGGAAGCTGTATTAAACGAAATTGAGCAGCTTGGCGTGAAGGTAGAGCCTATTTGTAGCTATGCGGTGCATTATATGGACCGTAACCCGCAGTGGTCGCACCTAAAAGCATGAGCGCTCAAACATACGATTATGTGCCGTTAGCAAGAGAATTGGGTTATACCCGCTTGCAGCGCATTGAAGTGCTGCAGACTTTGTGGGGCGGGTACGGAGAGCTAGTGCGGCTGAGCGTCGATGAAACGAGCATTATAGTTAAACATATCCAGTTGCCCAAACCCGAGTTTCATCCAAGAGGATGGAATACCGATATTTCACATCAACGTAAGCTTCGCTCTTATCAAGTAGAACTCAACTGGTATCAATACAGTGCCAAGCAGTGTCGAGCTAAAGTTCCCGCGCCAATAAAAGTGACTCAGCAAGGCGAAGAGCTGCTACTTGTTATGGAAGATTTATGTCAGTTAGGGTTCTGTGAAGTTGTTACCGAACCGACACAAATTCATTTGAGCGCGTGTCTGCAATGGTTGGCTGATTTCCATGCCCAGCATATTGGTGCTGATCGTGAAGGTTTATGGCAACAGGGAACATACTGGCATCTAGCAACGCGTCCTGACGAACTTGCGGCTTTAGAAGACCAGAACCTAAAAGCACATGCAGAAAAAATAGATCGAGTTCTCGATAGCGCGCCTTTTTCTACACTGGTCCATGGTGATGCCAAACTGGCGAACTTCTGTTTTACTCCCGATGGATACAAGGCTGCAGCGGTGGACTTTCAGTACATAGGTAGAGGCTGCGCAATGAAAGATGTCGCGCTATTTATGAGTAGTGCCGTTGAGCCGGAGTGTTGTCATGAGATGGAAGAGTGGCTGCTCGATACTTATTTCGAGCATCTAAAAGTGGCGCTTAAGCAGCATCAGCCAGAGTTGTCCACGAAGGAAGTCGAGTCGGCTTGGCGACCATTGTTTTCCATTGCTTGGGCGGATTTTCAGCGCTTTGTCAAAGGATGGAGCCCAAATCATTGGAAGATAAATACATATACTGAAGCGTTAACACAGCGGGCGCTGCATGAATTAAAGGCTTACCCTTAAGGCAAGCCTTTGGGCAAAACTAGGTTTTGATGCGGGCCATAAAGAGGGTGTTTATGTATTCACCATCTCGGTACGAACCAAATTTAGCCTCACCTTCCACTTCAAAGCCAAATTTCTTGTAGCACGCGATGGCCTTATCGTTATCGCTGTTGACCTCAATTTGAACTCGTTTGACCTGTAGCCAGTTGTCGGCTAAATCCAGTACGGTTTCTATCAGTTTGCTACCAATGCCTAAACCATGAAAGTCATCATGAACGCCAATACCAAAGCTCGCACAATGAGCGGTGCGTGGGCGCTGTGAGTGTTCAAAGCCAATGTTCCCCACTACTCTACCATCGGCTTCTGCAACGAAGCTATAAATGCCTGCAGGGATGTTTTCCAGTCGGTTTGTCCACATACTCAGTGAAGGCTTTGGGAGTTGGAGTGTTTCGCGCTGTGCTTTTGGTTGTGAGTAAATATCACATAATGCCGCGGCATCGCTAACTTGAGTCGGACGTATTACTATTTCCATATTATTCCCTTTTCGACTGGTGATACATACCCCCACCATAACGAGAATATCGAAAATGATAAAGCATTGTTTTTATATATTTTTTGTGGTCTTTATTGTTTTTGAAAGCATTAGTCGGTCTTGAAGGGAACACTAGGGTATAAATTATAAATTTGTTTGTTTCTCATTCCGAGCTAGTCTAATGTAATAGTTCGCGTTTAGAAGGAACTGCTCATGAATCACTCGGCGAGTTGGAAAACTCCACAAAACTTCCTCATGCTTATCTCGATTGTTGTGCCCATCGCTTTTTCGAGCTGGATGGCACTGCTAAACAACTTCGTAATTGAGCGTGCGAACTTTGATGGTTCAGATATCGGCTTGTTGCAAAGTGTTCGTGAGATCCCCGGCTTTCTCGCTTTTACGGTAGTGTTCGTACTGCTGTTTATTCGTGAGCAGCGCTTTATGATTGTGTCGCTCGCCGCGTTAACCTTGGGCACCGCGATTACTGGATTTTTCCCTTCTCTAATCGGTTTGCTGTTTACCACCTTGTTGATGTCGACGGGTTTCCACTATTTTGAGACGCTCAAGCAGTCGTTAGCACTGCAGTGGTTATCTAAAGACGAAGCACCTGAAATGCTCGGTAAGTTCATTTCGGTCGGCGCATTGGCTTCGCTACTGACCTATGGGTCGCTTTGGTTCTGTTTAGAAATACTCAGCATGGACTTTAAGTGGGTTTATCTTACCTTTGGTGGTATTGGCTTTTTACTTGTCGCATGGATGGCGTTCGCATTCCCTCAGTTTCAAACCAAGGTGCAGCAAAACAAAAAGTTGGTATTAAGAAAGCGCTACTGGCTCTACTACGCGCTAACCTTTATGAGTGGTGCTCGCCGTCAAATCTTTACTGTGTTTGCGGGTTTTTTGATGGTGGAACGTTTCGGCTACTCCGCCGCAGACGTCACTTTGCTGTTTATTATTAACTATGTATTTAATTTCTTGTTTGCTAAGAAAATCGGGCGTTTCATCGGTCAAGTGGGCGAGCGTAAAGCACTCACATTTGAATATGTTGGCTTAATTTGTGTGTTCGTTGGTTATGCGCTAGTAGAAACAGCTCAGTGGGCGGCAGTGTTGTATGTTGTCGATCATCTGTTCTTTGCTTTGGCGCTCGCGATCAAAACCTACTTCCAAAAAATCGCTGATCCTGCAGACATGGCATCAACCGCTGGCGTTTCATTTACGATTAACCATATTGCGGCAGTATTTATTCCCGTGACCTTTGGTTTTATCTGGCTAGTATCGCCTTCTGCCGTGTTCTATATTGGCGCAGGTATGGCCTGTATTTCTTTACTGCTGTCGCTTAATATTCCCAAGCAGCCTGATGAGGGCAATGAAGTACGTATTTTAAAATGGAGCTAGAGTAAGCGATGAAAGTAGCAATTGTTGGTTTGGGTGATATCGCGCAGAAGGCTTATTTACCGATCGTAAGCCAACGTGCAGATGTTGAACCTATTTTTTGTACTCGTAATACGGATGTTTTGGCTCAACTAGGGTGGAAGTATCGAGTCGACAAGCAGTGCCAAGACTATCGGCATCTGTTAGATTTTTCCCCTAATGCGGTTATGATTCATGCCGCTACGTCAGTGCACAAAGAGGTTGCGGCCTTTTTTCTCAAACAAGGGATCCCGACCTTTGTCGATAAGCCACTAGCTGACAGCGCCGAGGACGTGGAACTTCTCTATGAGTTAGCAGAGCAACATCAACAACCGCTTTATGTGGGATTCAACCGCCGCCATATCCCACTCTACAATCAGCATATTTCTGAGCTTGGGCAAGGGGCGACGGGAGAGTTAACCTCTTTACGTTGGGAGAAGCACAGATACGACCTTACTGGAGACATCCGTACCTTCATTTTCGATGACTTTATCCCTCCACTTGATAGCGTAAACCTCAATGGTCAAACGTCACTTGATGATGTGTATGTCACGTCCCAGTTTGATCAGCGTCAGCTTTCTAGAGTCGACCTTCAGTGGCAATCAAACTCTACATTGTTGCATGCTTCAATGAATCGCCAGTATGGAATCACTAAAGAGCGGGTTTCTGCGACATACAAGAACCGCGCACTGGAATTTGATTCGTTTGTTCAAGGCCGAATCTGGCAGCAGGGGCAAGAATCAACGTTGATGTTGAAAGACTGGATTCCTATGCTAGAAACTAAAGGCTTCGGTAACATGATTGATGACTGGCTGAAGGTTGCTCAGAGTGGCAAGCTAGACAGTCAAATTGTTAGCCGTAACATCGCTAGTCATCAGCTCGCCGAAAGCTTGGTTAGCCATTTAGAAAGGAAGAACAAGGCATAACAGTTGTGTATTCGCGCTTATTTAAACCTATCTTTTAGGTATGCGACAAAGGTTTTTATCTGCCTTGGGATAAATTTCGATTGAGCATATTGGGCCATTATCTGCCCTTGATAATTTCCACCAATATGCCAATCGGGCAATAGCTCGATTAGCTCTCCTGAATCTAATTCATTCTTAACCACAAACTCCGGAAAAAGTGATATTCCCACTCCGCGTAAAACAGCTTCTCGACGGATTTCACTGTGGTTAACTGCAAACGAACCTTTGACATTCGTCGCCAGCTTCTTCTCTGCCGCTGTAAATTCCCAGGTCCTATCTTTTGGTGTCTCTCCTAAGCACAAACAGTTGTATTGAGAAAGATCGTTAGGGTGTGCCGCGTGTCCATTCTGCGTTAGATAAATTGGGCTGGCACATAATACCAGTCGGCAATCGGCCAAGGGTTTAGCGATTAAACCTTGATAGGGTTTGTCGGTGATGTGGATGATGACATCGACTTCGTCACTGATTGGGTCTATGTATTGGTCGGTGACTTTAAGCTGCAATGCCACATCTGGATAGGTGTCAATAAAGTCCAGAATTATAGGCATAAGCACCTGGCGCGATAAAGCTTTAGGGGCGGCAACTCGCAATATACCCGAAATCTCGCTTTTATCCGCCTGAGCTGCTGATACGGCCATTTTCGCAGAGTTGAGCATGTCATTGCAAAGGCTGTAGACCTCTTGCCCTGTGGTGCTTAGTCGCATTTGGCGCGTGGTTCTCAAAAGTAATTTTTCTTCTAACGCGTTTTCTAATCGAGTGATAGAGCGGCTCACTGAAGATGGAGAAACGCCGAGTTTTTTCGCCGTAGTTGAGAAGCTACCTGAATCAACCACATTAACGAAAATTGCCATTTCGGAAAGAAGAGGGATGAGCTTATTTGTGTCCAAGGCGCAAAAATCCTTTGCATAATAGCGGTATTGTTTCACTTAAGTTACTTATGGATACTGAATTAGTCAACCAGTCACTCCAATGGAGGGAGGGCTGGAGTGTATATCTATGGAGAAATGAGATGACGGCAGCAACAGGTCAGCTAAACAAGAGTGGATTCAGGTTTCCACTCACTGAGTCGCTACTACTCTTGGTAGCGATTTTTTGGGGAACAAGTTATGGCCTGACGAAAAGTGCCCTTGTTTACACTAGCGTGTTGGCTTTCATTTCGATTCGTTTCTCGGTCACTTTTCTATGTATGCTACCTGTAGTGATTCGAGATTTTCGCCGTGGACTCAATAAAGACTGGAAGATTGCCCTCCCAACTGGCTTTATTCTATCGGCGATTTTTTTCTGCGAAGTGTTTGGGGTTGCGCAAACCTCTGCATCCAATGCGGCGTTTTTGATTAGCCTGTCGGTAATACTGACGGCATTCGCTGAGCTGGTCATTAACAAGAAGCGCGTTAGCAACACCTTGTGGGTACTCACCTTGTGCAGTGTTGTCGGTGTGGTGCTTTTAACCAGTCAGCAAGGTTTTGTGTTTGCACTTAATAGTGGCGATTACTACATCCTCGCTGCCGCTGTTCTTAGGGCACTGATGGTTACCCTGACTAAGCGTTTTACCCAAGGTAAACAGATCACCACAACGACACTCACCGCTCTTCAGTCATTAGTGGTTGCTGGTGTTGCGCTTTTGGCCGCGGTCACTTTTGTGCCAGTTGCAGAGTTCATCATCCCAACTCATCTTGAGTTTTGGCTGACGCTCTCTTACCTTGTATTGTTTTGTACTCTGTTTGCTTTCTATGTACAGAATTATGCGGTGCGTCGAACCTCTCCGACGCGAGTGTCTCTTCTGATGGGGAGTGAACCATTGTTTGGTGCCATCTTTGCGATGGTTTGGCTTCAGGAATCGCTTAGCGTGATGCAAATCGTTGGCGCTGCATTGATTCTGTTCAGTGTGGTGATGACCTCTGCCAAACAGCAGTGAAGGATTTCAATAAAATTACACGGATGGCTATTCAAGCAGTTACAGACAGTTTAGAGTACAGCTTTGTTAGATAAATGTAATTTTGAAACTAGGCGTACAGGTTTGGTTTCATTGTTGAGGTAAACCATGACCAAGCCATTAAACGAATGTATCGTGCCTATGTATCCGACTATACAAGCTTTAGATGTCGACGCACTAAGCCCGGGAGAGCATAAATTTTGGTTTGCCGTGGCAACAGATGCTATTGGTCACCCGCAAACGCTACCTGTTCGTGTGTTTAAAGGTACAAAACCGGGCAAGCGATTTATGATTACCGCAGGGGTTCATGGCGATGAGCAAAATGGCATATTAACCGCGCAGAAGCTTGCTCGAGCGCTGGAAGGCAAAACCATTTCAGGCTGCATTACAATTGTGCCAGCGGTTAATTTGTCGGGTATTGCTCGCCATAGTCGAGACTTTCACTCCGCAGCACCTGATAGCTCATCAGCCAACTTAAATCGTCTTTTCCCCGGCAGTGCGAATGGAGATGACGCCAGTCGCTACGCGCACAGTTTGTGGGAGAATCTACTTAAGCCCAACGCCAATTTAGCCATTGATCTTCATTCGCAAACCAGTGGCAGTGCTTATCCGCTGTATGCCTTCGCTGATTATCGAATTGAAGATGCAATACGCATGGCGAGGCTGATTAACCCCGATGTAATTCTCAATGACCCGGGTGATCCCGGTATTCTCGAAACGGTTTATAACCGTGCTGATATTCCATCTATTACTATTGAAGTTGGGGTGGGTCGTTATACCGATTTGGATATGGTTGATAGGGCGACGCTTGGTGTACTGAATGTGTTGCGTGCGTATGAACTTATTGAGGGCGAGGTGCAATCAACTCAAGTTCAATGTGTTGAGGGGAATAGCATTACCAGTATTAGGGCGGATCAGGGTGGCTTTGTGATTTGCCATGTTGAGTTGCTCGATAGGGTAGAAAAGGGGCAAAAGGTCGCGACTCAGTACAATAGTTTTGGCGATGAGATCCAAAGTTACCACTCACCTTCGAGTGGAACAGTTATTAGCCACAACGTTGAATCAGTGCGTGCGCCGGGTTCGCTGGTGGTTCGATTGATCGAGTAAGCTAGTAATCGCGCATTATATTGTTAAGTTGCATATGGTTGTTTGTATTGGTGTATGGGCTATATTTAGCTGTTGAATTTGATTTTGTATCCATTAATGGTGAATAAATTTGCAAATTTAGCTTGTGTTGGATTTTCTAGCATATATAATCGCTCTCAATGAAGATTTATTCACTTAAAGTGAAATTGTAGTCATCTAGGGAGTAGTCAGATGAGCGATACACTTCTCGTTGAAGAGAACCACAAAACTAACCGGAATCTGCTGATGTTTGCGATTCCATCTTTGCTAGGACTGTTCTTTTTCCTCGCACCATTAACTTACGATGGTAACTTTACCTTTCCTCTTGCGTTGATGGCGAAAGGTTTCAAAGCGGTTCTTGGTGATGCCATTTTGCCGACTGTAACGGGCGTGATCTGTTTTTCAGCTTTTGCTTCAATTGCCGCGAGTCTTCTAAAGCCAACATTTGTTACTCAATCTCCTCTGCTTACAAGACTGTTCATCCTGACTCCAACTTGGTTAGTGATTCGTTCGTTAGGTGCGTTATTTACGCTGCTGGCGTTGCATCAAATCGGGCCAGAGATCATCTGGAACGGTAATACGGGTGGCTTGGTTTTGAATGATCTACTTCCATCGCTGCTAGTGACCTTCTTCCTTGCGGGATTATTACTTCCGCTACTGCTTAACTTTGGTCTTTTAGAGCTCTTGGGTACGTTATTGAGTAAGTTTATGCGCCCTGTTTTCCGTCTGCCAGGTAGAGCGGCGATCGACTGTATGTCTTCATGGCTAGGTGACGGTACGGTTGGCGTTATTTTAACTAGCAAGCAGTATGAAGATAAAAAGTATACAGCTCGTGAAGCAGCGGTTGTGGCGACCATGTTCTCGCCTGTTGGGATCTCATTCTCATTGGTGGTGCTAACTCAAGTCGGGCTGGCAAACTACTTTGTGCCTTTCTACTTTGCGATCTGTTTGTCTGGTGTTATTGCGGCTATGGTGATTCAATTCCTGCCACCACTATCGTACAAAAAAGATCTCTATATTGATGGTAGTGCGCCGAATCGAGATGATGAACTGGTTCCAGCTGGTAAATCCACTCTAGG
>NZ_JATABG010000125.1:0-9029 GCF_036533755.1 Vibrio sp. M260118
GCGCGGATGTAATTTGTCATGGCGTTAACGTTCACCCGGGAACAGCCAAAGATAAAATGGTTAACTCGATGAACATCGCGGCGCAGTTCCAACTGATGATGCCTGCGCAGCAAACACCAGAATGCACTGAAGGCTACCAAGGCTTTTATCACCTGAAGTCAGCCGAGATGTCAGTTGCACGCAGTGAGCTTGGTTACATCATTCGCGATTTTGATCGTCAAGGGCAGGAGCAGCGTAAGCAATTTATGGCTGAAAAAGTCGCTGAACTCAATGAAAAGGTCGATAAAGGAAGAGTTGAACTCATTCTCACTGACAGCTATTTCAATATGCGCGAGCAAGTAGAGCCATACCCACATGTAATCGAGTTAGCAAAAGAGGCAATGATTGCATGCGATGTCGAACCACTAGTTAAGCCAATTCGAGGCGGAACGGACGGCGCAAGGCTCTCGTTTATGGGGTTACCTTGTCCGAACATCTTCACAGGAGGCTATAATTTTCACGGTATTCACGAATTTATTTCTATCGAAGGAATGGAACAAGCGGTTAACGTCATCGTGACATTGGCACAGAAAACCGCGCTAAAGTACAAATAACTTAATCAGTAGACTGATATTTCATTAAAAATCATATACATTTATTAGTAGTGACTTTTGCAGTGAGTATCAGGATGAAACAATTATTGTTAGTGATTACACATTCATTGTGTATCGGATTGGGCTTCGCACTTGGAATTTACGCGTTGCCCATCCTGATCCAACCCACACCTCCGAGCATGCACGATGTTCAAAACGTCACTAACCACGCCATTTATAGCGCAACCTTTCAAAGAGATCGCAAAGACAGCGATTTTTTTCATTGGGGCGAAGGCTCCGTTTCGATCAGCCATGAACAAATTGCATTTGTTGGTCAGCTCGCTCCAGGCCCAGACTACAAGCTCTATTTCTCACCGACGTTCATAGAAACAGAAGTTGATTTTATAGCCCAAAAAGACAATATGGTTCTGGTTGGAGAAGTGAAAAGCTTTGATCGATTTAATGTTAAACTACCAGACAACTTCCCACTCGATGAATACAACAGCATCATTATATGGTGTGAAACTTTTGGCGAATTTATTACCTCAGCGCGATATAAATAACATCACGCTATCATCATACTATTGACCGGCTAGAAAGGATGGCTAGACCGACCAAAACCACCACCATTTACTTATAGGAGCAGAGCGTGGAGAAAGCACAAGCTGTCATCGATTTTCTTCTGACTCACAAACTCATATTTACTGTCTGTATCATTCTCCTCGTCACATTAATACGAAGGTTCACGCTATCTATGATTCGCGGAGATGTTGCATTTGTATCTGAATACCAACGTAGCTGGATGTCTCGTACCAAGAACGGTTCATTTATCATCACAGTGTTGATGCTGTTTATCCTTTGGCAATCAGAAATCAATGAATTCGCTCTATCCGTTACCGCAATTGCTGTAGCCATCGTTGTCGCTTCCAAGGAGATAATCCTCTGTTTTACTGGTTCAATACAGCGTGCGAGCTCACGTTCGTTTCGTATAGGTGATTGGATTGAGGTGGGTAAAATCTGTGGTGAAGTCATTGAACACAACATGATGGCAACGGTGATTCATGAGATTGACTTACATCACGGCCAATATCATTACACTGGAAAAACGGCAACCTTGCCTAACAGCATGTTCTTTACCTATCCAGTGAAAAACCTTAACTTCATGAAGCGCTATGTTTTCCATGATTTTTCAATCATAGTGCCCAAATTCGTCAACCTTTTTCCGCTGATCCCAAGCATAATGGAAAAAATAGAGAGCCATACAAGCTACTTCTACGATGTTGCGACGCGGTACAACTCAGTGATAGAAAAACATGCAGGGGTAGACTTACCAGGTGCAGAGCCGCATATACACATATCAAGTGGCGCAACAGGCGAACAAATTGTTCATTTTATGCTGTTTTGTCCAACTGAAAAAGCAACACACCTAGAGCAACTTATTCGCGCAGACTTTATGGAATTATACGAATCAGAGTTTCCTGAGCAGCAACAAGCAGCGGACGCATTATAAACTCAAAGGAGTAGAGAATGATTACCAAGGTAGGAGAGACGGATATTCATCCCAAGCACAAAGCCAGTTGTCACTGCGGTGCTGTGGTTTTTGAACTCGATTTGCCAAATGGAATAGAAAAACCTCGCCGCTGCGACTGCTCAATCTGTCGCCGTAAGGGCGCAATTGTAGCGTCAGTCAAGCTAGACGGAATCAAGATCTTGCAAGGCAAAGACAAGCTCAAGCTATATCAATTTAATACCCATACCGCTAAGCATTACTTTTGCTCAGTATGTGGAATCTACACACATCACCAAAGGCGCTCTGCACCCAACGAGTATGGGTTTAATTTAGGATGCTTAGAAGGCGTTAATCCTTTCGAAGTGGGTGACGTTGTCACCAATGACGGTGTTAATCACCCAGCTGACCGTTAAAATTGAGTCCTAGTGGTTAGAGTTATACTTTTTCTTCAATCGCAATGCTACGTTGACGAATACAATAAGAATTGGCACTTCGATAAGTGGGACAAGGACGCCAGTGAATAATTCATTTTGGCATTCCTTATTCGTCAATCGTCGAATAGCGATTAGACTAGGTTAAAAAAATAGGAAGAACTCATTCTTCCTAAATATCGATCTAACTAAATACAGTATTGAACAGATCAGAGAACTCATCGATTTCTGATTTGTTTACTCGATAACAAACTTTAGGCGGAATGGATTCAGCGGTAATAAATCCTGCTTGTTTGAGGATTCGTAAATGCTCAGATACCGTTGATTGAGCCAAACCAAGCTGAGACACAAGCTCGCTATTCAAACAGCCATCTAACTTTTCTAGATTGAGTAAGATTTTAACAATCCTCACACGCGCAGGGTGTGACAAAGCCTTCGCTTGACATGCTAACTTTTGCTCTTGGGCTAAATCTTGTTCAGAAGATTCAAATGCTTTTTGGTTGGCAATCGTGCAAGAAATTGGCATTTAACGTTCTCAATAGACTATCGTCGAATGACGATGATAATACTCCCACTAGCCATAACATACAACTCAAATCCAAAGTTGCGATCTTAAATACTAAAATACCGCTTGTTAAAGCGGTATTTAGGAAAGTGCTGGGTTAAAATGTAACTAATCTAATTAAGTGGCAACACCATATCAGCGGTACCATCTTCGAACTGAACGTCAAGTTTAAAGCCAAGCCCTTGAGCAAGCATCAGCATGCCTCGGTTAGTAGGCATGGTCATTCCCGACATCTGCTTGGTGCCCTTGTGCTGACAGTATTCTATGATCCTTTTCATTAGCACTTTTCCTAAGCCATTACCCTTAAGATCTGAACGAATCAAGATAGCGAATTCGGCGTCGGTATTATCTGGGTTAATCAGAGCACGGGATACGCCAATAATAGGGCTTCCTTCACGGCTTTGGCTAACCGCAACAAACGCCATTTCACGGTCATAATCAATCTGAGTTAAGTTTGCCAACGCTTCATGGTTGAATTCACCCACATCACTGAAGAAGCGCTTATAAAGATCTTCTTTAGAGACATTATGTATAAAATCAGCATGATGAGGCTCATCTTCTGGCAATATTGGTCTTAACAGCACCTCTTCACCATCCCTCAGGGTGATAATCTGCTCGTACTCCACTGGGTAAGGGCGAATTGCTAAGCGTTGTTGGGCATCGCCTTCATAACGTTTAAGCACAAGGTCGGCATCTAAGATGGTAAATTCGCTACCATTGGCAAGCACTGGATGTATATCCAGCTCATGTACTTGCGGGCAATCAACCACCATTTGAGAGACTCGCACTAACAGCTCTGATAAGCCATGAATATCCATTGGTTCTGGGAGTTTCTGCGGGCGGATCTTGCCACTTTTGATTGCTCGAACAATTAAATACCGCGCTAACGCCATATTAAGCGGCGGAAGTGCCGAGGCTGCATCAATCGATTCATCCCACTCTGAGCCACCTTGACCAATCAAAATGACAGGGCCAAACGTCTCGTCCGTTTTGACTTTGACTCGAATCTCTTCACCGCCTGCAAGCTTTGCCATTCCTTGAACAAGCAGGCCATGAATATGAGCCGACGGGTAGGAGAGTTTAGTCCGATCTAATATCGCCTGTGACGCCCCAGCGACTTCTGCGCTGTTTCTTAAATTGAGCATCACACCTTGAACATCCGATTTGTGCGCGATATCTGGTGATCGGAGCTTGACCGCCACTGGATAGCCAATTTGTTCAGCGACATGAACAGCTTCGCTTGGATCAGATGCGATCCAAGTTGGCAGCACATTGAAGTTAAAATGACTGAGAAACGGACCAATTTGGTGGGTATCTAACGACACTGTATCTTTATCCAGCAATCGGGTTTCGATCCATTTTTTCGCTTCATTTAGCTCAGCAATGTGCACTGGCTCAGCAGTGGTCGGCGTCTCCATCAACTGTTTCTGGTTACGACGGTATTCGACCAAGTGCATGAATGCGACTACCGCACTCTCAGGCGTTCTATAGGTAGGAATCCCTGATTTAGTGAAGATATCTCGTGCGGGTTTCGCCGTCAGTTCACCAGACCAGTTAGTTAGTATGTTGAATCGTCTATGACGTGGGTGCGCTTTGATCGCTTCTACTACGGCTTGAGCCGTTTGCTCAGAATGCGCAACAGCTGAGGGGCTATGCATGATCAATATTGCGTCGGCGCAATCCGCGTTCATGACTGCATTAAGGGTTTGGATATAACGTTTATCATCTGCATCACCGACCATATCGATGGGATTATTCTTACTCCAGCTTGCAGGAAGGATGCCGCTCAATTTATCAATGGTCTCATCGGACAGTTTGGCGAGTTTTCCACCGCGATCTAGTAGAGTATCCACTGCCATAATAGCGGGACCACCACCATTAGTAATGATGGCTAATCGTTCACCACGAAGCGGGACCGAGTGCGTTAAGGTTTCTACCGCAGCAAACAGTTCATGAGAGTTATTTACTCTTAGCATACCGGTACGACGAATCGCTGAGTCATAGATGATGTCTAGAGTATTGTCCCCCCCTGTATGCGCCTGCGCGGCTATACGCCCAGCAGGGGTCTTACCGCCTTTTAGCACCAAAATTCGCCGGTTACGTGATGCAGCTCGCGCGGCAGACATAAATCTTCGTGCATCTTTGATGGTATCTACGTAAAGAAGAATTGCTTCAGTGTGAGAATCTGTACACAAGTGATCGAGTAGGTCAGCAAAATCGATATCAAGCGCGTTACCAAGTGAAACAAACGCCGAGAATCCGATATTTTTATCATTTGCCCAATCTAAAATCGTGGTACACATCGCCGCTGACTGAGAAATGAAAGCGATTTTCCCTTTTTCAGCGGTAACAGGAGAGAAAGAAGCGTTGGACTTGACCCAAGGTAAAATCAGTCCAAGACTATTAGGTCCCAAGACACGCATACCGTTATCTCGAGCTATCTTAAGGCACTCGTCTTGAATACTGTCTCCACTATCACTAGCGAAGTGCATATCAGCAGAGAGCACTATCACTGCTTTGACACTTTTCTCTGCTAACTGCCGAAACAGCTCAAGATTGTACTTAGCGTGAGTACAAAGTATCGCTACGTCAGGAATGATTGGTAGCTGATCGATGGAACGATAAGCCAACACCCCACAAACAGAGGAGTATTTAGGGGTAACAGGCATGATTGCTCCCTCAAACCCTCCATGAAGCAGGTTTTTCATAACTATATTGCCAGCGCGCATTGGTTTGATCGATGCGCCAATAACCGCAACAGATTGAGGCTTCAAAAAATGGGTAAGGTGGCTCATATCAAAGCTCCTAAAGGGGGTGACAGCTATAATCCTAACCAACAAAGTGGCTTAATTCTCAGCTATTTCGGTGTTGTTTTAATCAGATCACTGAGATACAACCGAAGTTTGTGCCTTGCGTCACAGTGTATTGATATATAATTAGAATGTTGGGTTGATTCTAAGTCTATCTAACGGCATGATTTAAAGTAATTTCTACTTAAGGCATTTGAATAATTCATGAAAAAAATAGCGATTGTTGGCTTATCAGTGGTGCTTTCTGCGTGTGTATCGAGCGATTACGTTACCGACGTAAGTTCAGAAAGCTACCGTGAGGATTACAAAACAGCGATGGTTGAACAACCCGTTGTAACGCAGCAGGGAATGACTAACGACATTTCTGAAAATAATGTTGTGCAAACCACTCCAACAATTCAAACCGTGAAGATGCAGCCAAAGCCGAACAAATCGGCTGTTACCATTATTCCTCCAACAGCGAAACAACAAGCTAAAATGCCTCGTTACGGGTTTACTATCCAGGTTGTTGCAGTAGGCTCTCAGACTAAGGTTGACCACTTCGCGCGTAAGCTTCCGCGTAAAGACAATCAACCAATTTGGGAAAACTACAAAATGGTTAACGGCACTAAGTGGTATACCGTTCTTTACGGTGACTACGCAACACGCACTGATGCCAAAGCCGCGATTTCAGATCTACCAGCAGAGTTTCAGTCTCTTAAGCCTTTCGTTAAAAGTATTGATGACATAAAGAACTCTCAATACCCAACATTGAACAAGCTGAACTAATTTTGCAAAAAGGGGCTTAGGCCCCTTTTTTATCGCCTATATTTTCTTCACTCAGACAACAAACGGGATTTTTAGCCGCTAAAACCGTGTAACTGATACAGGTTTTGATTATCATGGTCTGAGATTCTCCCAGTTGTCTCATGGAAAGATTTTTAAATGACAAACACGACTATTCTTCTTCTTTGCGGCGGTGGTTCGTCTGAACACGAAGTGTCCCTAGTATCTGCAGACTTCCTTCAATCTCAATTAAAGTTGACGGCCCAGTTCAACGTTGTGCGCGTTGAAATGAAATCAGACGGTTGGTTCACAAGCGAAGGTGAACTGGCATACTTAGATACCAATACCGGCACTATCAATACTGACACGAGTTCTACCAAGTTAGATTTTGTTATTCCATGTATTCATGGGTTTCCAGGTGAGACCGGTGATATTCAGTCTATGTTAGAGCTTTCTGGGATCCCATATTTGGGTTGTGGTCCTGAAGCAAGTACCAACAGCTTCAATAAGATCACTTCAAAGCTCTGGTATGACGCTTTAGGTATCCCTAATACGCCTTACATCTTTCTATCAGAAAACAATCAGAACGCATTCGAGCAAAGCAAAGCTGCTTTTGCAGAGTGGGGAACGGTATTTGTTAAGGCTGCTAGACAGGGTTCTTCGGTAGGTTGTTACAAGGTAACAGAAATAGAGCAACTGCAACAAGCTATTGACGATGCATTTAGCTACTCAGATCAAGTACTTGTTGAACAAGCAGTAAAGCCTCGTGAACTGGAAGTCGCTGCTTATGAGTATGAAGGTCAACTGCATATCACAGCACCAGGTGAGATCATCGCCCCTCAAGATGCGTTCTACTCTTATGAAGAGAAATACAGTGCTTCAAGCCACTCAACTACACAAGTAGAAGCGACAAACCTCACTCAAGAGCAGCTCGCCGTTATCCGCGCTAGCTCTGAGAAAGTGTTCACACAAATGCGCCTTCGTCATTTGTCGCGTATTGACTTCTTCCTAACACCTGATGGTCAAATTTATCTTAATGAGGTAAACACCTTCCCGGGTATGACGCCGATCTCTATGTTCCCTAAAATGCTAGAACATAACGGTCATTCATTTGCGAGCTTCCTAGCGAACTGTGTGAAACGTTCTATTTGTCCCAAGGTTTAAAGCTCTTGTAGACCATACGCTCTAGTGCTGCTTGCGACCTATTACCAACATACTGATAGGGCATAGCAGCACTTTTCCAACGACCATACCTTTGTATCTCTTTCACCTTAACTCCTTGAGACGCAAGGTCGCTAGCAGCACCGACACGTAACGATTGGCCAGAGAAGTGGACATCAAGCATTAACTTGTCGCTTGCGGCCCTTAGAATTCGATAAATAGAAGAGTCATTCAAGGCATTTCTACTCAAATTGCCGTACTTATCAATGGCAGTGAACAACGCGCCGCTGCAATCACCCCGAACTTCTAGCCAGCGTTTGAGTAACTGTGACGACTCAACTGACAGTTGATATTCTTGACTACCGACAACCACGTAATAGCGCGCGTCATGTGAATAGACTGATTCAAGCATTAAATCACGTAACTCTGACCGCTTTAACATGCATTCAAACATAATATGGTAGATCGCCAAGTTGCGAATATCTTTACTATTTTTCGATTTGTGGAGTAGGAGAGTCAACTCATCTAAATGTTGACGGTTAAATGCGTTTGTTGAATGAGAATCATGCTTTTTGTTTATCCTCAGGGCAGCAAGTGTATTCCTCACTGAAACCGAAGAAACAGGGTCAGGCAAACTGAGTAGCCTATGCACCAAACTAATGGTGACAACGTAGCGTTTAATGGTCGAATATTTGCGACTCTTTGACTCTTTTTCAATAAACAAACGCACCGCTGTAGCCGCTGCGGGGAGTGACCGAACGCTTTTTGAATCGCAAAATTCGCAAAATAGGTTCCAATCTTTGCCCATCGCGAGTAGAGAGTTATGTGAATAAGCACCGTCTGTTAAATCATTAATGTGGTCAACATCGATCTGATTAGAAAAAGCATTTATAAAACGCTGCTTTCGTTCTTCACATGTGATTACGCGAACACTTTTTCTCATAGTCACGCACTATAACAAGTAAACTTGTGATAAATATACTTGATAATGAGAGATTTACAATTATTATTAAACTTACTCATAACAAAGATAATAGTGATTATGGCTGCTGCAAGTTACCGAGGTTTTACCCTCAAATCTGCTGGAAACTCGACGGATGTTTGGCAAGTTCAAATCAAAAACCATACCTTGCAAGGCAGTATGGCTGCTGTAAAGAAGAGTATTGATTGGTTTTGCGATACTGCAACCATCATAGACCCTAAAGAGTTCAACTC
>NZ_JATABG010000126.1:0-8994 GCF_036533755.1 Vibrio sp. M260118
AGGGTTGTTCGAGACTAGAACGTTGATAGGCAGGGTGTGTAAGTGCTGTGAGGCATTGAGCTAACCTGTACTAATTGCCCGTGAGGCTTAACCATACAACACCCAAAGGGTTTTGATGGACTCAAAGCAAGAACAGATTGAATGTGTAAGAACTAAAAAAACGGCTTTCCAGATTAAAGAATTTGCTTGGCGACCATAGCGATTTGGACCCACCTGATTCCATGCCGAACTCAGAAGTGAAACGAATTAGCGCCGATGGTAGTGTGGGGCTTCCCCATGTGAGAGTAGGACATCGCCAGGCTTTGAACATTATCTATTTAAAGCACGACTTAGATAAGACTTTAAATAGACCACTGCGGAGTGGTAGTTCAGTTGGTTAGAATACCGGCCTGTCACGCCGGGGGTCGCGGGTTCGAGTCCCGTCCACTCCGCCACTTATTTTGAAACCTCGCTAATGCGAGGTTTTTTCGAATCTACAATATGGTAAACTGTAGCTTCTACAGAAGATTCAAACCTAATTGTAGATAAAATTTAGGGGTGTAGCTCCAATTGGCAGAGCAGCGGATTCCAAATCCGCGTGTTGGGAGTTCGAATCTCTCCACCCCTGCCACATTCAAGGCTCTAGTCGAAAGACTGGAGCCTTTTTCGTTTGTGTACCCAAACAAAGCAGCGGATCCCGCCGAAATTCAAAGAACGCGCGTGTTTGAAGTTCGAGTCTTTTCATCCTTGGCATCTTTGAAAGCCTCTGTAGAAATGCTGAGGTTTATGCGTATACACCTACCAAAGAAGCGTGTTCCGCCACTACCAAAGACCGGGCGTTGGTAGTTCGAATCTCTGGATCGCTAGCATCTTTTTGTTTGCAGCAAGAGAGGCCGGAGGTACATGACGGACGCATAGAGTGCCCTATGTATGCTAGAACATTAATGACAGCCTCTGTGCGGCTCTATATCTGTCCTGCTCAGGACTTTAAATGTCGCTAATGGTTGATATATTCCACCTGATACTGTTTCGTGCACGCACAAAAAAGCCCACTCAATTGAGTGGGCTAATAATTTCAGCTGTGACGGAGCTAGATATTATTTTAGTAGTGCTTCATTACCGTTTTCACGGATGTGCTTAAGCATGCCTTTCACACCACGAGCACTTGATGCTACAACGTTACCAGACTTCATGTAATCTGTACCGCCTGCGAAATCAGTTACGATAGCGCCAGCTTCACGAGCAATTAGTTCACCCGCAGCGATATCCCACGGCTTAAGGCCAAGCTCGAAGTAACCATCAACACGGCTAGCTGCTAGGTAACATAGATCTAGAGCAGCAGAACCAGTGCGACGGAAGTCAGCACAATCTACAAATAGAGATGACATAATCTTGAAGTAAGACTCAGAATGTTGCTTCTGCTTGAATGGGAAACCTGTTGCTAAAACAGTACCTTGTAGATCTTTTAGCTGTTTAACGCGGATACGAGCGTTATTTAGTTGGGCTCCAGCACCACGCTGTGCAGTGAATAGCTCGTTTAGCATTGGATCGTAAACACACGCAACTTCAGTTTTACCTTTGATGCGTACTGCGATAGATACAGAGAAGTGTGGCAAACCTTTAACGAAGTTTGTTGTGCCATCCAGTGGGTCGATGATCCATTGTACGTCTTTATCTTTACCTTCGATTACGCCGTTTTCCTCAGCAACGATTTCGTGCTCAGGGTAAGAAGCCTTGATGGTATCGATGATGATAGTTTCAGCTTCTTTGTCTACGTTAGTAACAAAGTCATTCGCGCCTTTTTGAGTCGATTCGATCTTCTCAGCATTTTCTAAAGATTTAGCAATATGATTGCCAGCTTTTCGTGCAGCACGAATAGCGATATTAAGCATTGGATGCATACTAATTTCCCAACGGATGTTAAAGAACAGAAAAACGGGCGGCAGTATACCAGATAAACGGTGAAATGGAAGTGGTTATTTTTTGAACTTTTAGTTTTTATCGCTGAGAGGACCTGACTATTTTACTCAGGTATATGTTACTATCTTGCAGCTTAATTTTTGCGTTTGGAAATCGTTAATGCTCAACAATGTTAAAGTCGTTTTAGTCGGCACGTCTCACTCTGGAAATATCGGCTCTGCAGCCCGCGCTATGAAGGTTATGGGCCTATCTAACCTAGTGCTAGTCGACCCTCAGTGTACTGTAGATGAGCAGACACTTGCTTTAGCCGCTGGTGCAGCAGATATCGCTCAGAATGCCAAAGTTGTCTCTACATTGAATGAAGCTGTAGAAGATTGTGCGTTAGTGGTTGGCTCAAGTGCACGCTCTCGTACCTTAGAGTGGCCGATGTTAGAACCACGTGAGTGTGGGCAGAAGTTTGTTGAAGAGGGCGAGTCAGCACCCGTTGCTCTTGTCTTTGGCCGTGAACGTACAGGGCTTACGAATGATGAGCTGCAAACGTGTCATTATCACGTATGTATTCCCGCCAACCCGGAGTATAGTTCTCTCAATTTAGCGATGGCGGTTCAGACTCTTAGCTATGAAATTCGGATGGCTTACTTAGATAAAGAGCAAAGCCAGTATGAGTCGCAACAAGCGACCGAATATCCAAGGCATAAAGAATTTGAATTATTTTTCACGCACCTTGAAAAAGTGGCTAAAGAGACCCAATTTATCAGTGAAGAACAACCTGGCAAGGTGATGAATAAGCTACGTCGACTGTTTAACCGAGCTAGACCAGAGTCTCAAGAACTCAATATTCTACGTGGTATTTTGACTTCCATAGAAAAGCGTATCTCTAAGTAAATTAGTCCCTTTAAAGTGAAGGGATAAATACTTGACTAAAATGGTCAATTAAATACTTGACCAAAACAGTCGGGTATGAAAGAATTCATACCACATAAACGGTGTGGATATGGTGTTATATGAGACTTACATCTAAAGGAAGATACGCAGTGACAGCCATGTTAGATGTGGCTCTGCATTCGCAACAAAACCCAGTACCTCTGGCTGATATTTCAGAGCGTCAAGGCATCTCTTTATCATACTTAGAGCAACTGTTTTCTAAGTTACGCAAAGCTGGCTTAGTCGCTAGTGTGCGTGGTCCAGGTGGTGGTTACCGCCTTGGTGAAGATGCTCATTCAATTGCGATCGGTACGGTTATCGCCGCAGTTGATGAATCTGTAGATGCGACTAAGTGCAACGGCAAAGGAGATTGCCAAGGTGGAACTCGTTGCCTAACACATACACTATGGCGTGACTTAAGTTCACGTATCAGTGACTTCTTGAACAACATTACTCTTGGTGAGCTAATGATTGACAATGAAGTGCTAGAAATTTCTGACCGACAAGATATCGATCTTGCCGTAAATCATGGGTTTGCTACAAAAAATACAAACACCGCACCCATCGGTGTAAATGTCCGCTCATAAGCGGCTTGCCTGTTACATTGGAGTAGAAAATGAAACTGCCTATTTACTTAGATTATTCAGCGACCTGTCCTGTTGATCCTCGTGTAGCTGAAAAAATGGTTCAGTACATGACTATGGACGGTACGTTTGGCAACCCAGCATCACGTTCACACAGATATGGCTGGCAGGCAGAAGAAGCAGTAGATACCGCTCGTGAGCAGATCGCAGACCTACTGAACGCAGACCCGCGTGAAATCGTATTTACTTCTGGCGCAACAGAGTCAGATAACCTTGCTATTAAAGGCGCTGCACGCTTCTATTCGAAGAAGGGTAAGCACGTAATTACCTGTAAAACAGAACACAAAGCCGTTCTAGACCCATGCCGTCAACTTGAGCGCGAAGGATTCGAGGTGACTTACCTAGAGCCGGAAGCAAATGGCATTATTGACCTAAACAAGCTTCAAGCGGCGATGCGTGACGATACTGTGCTTGTTTCTATCATGCACGTAAACAACGAGATTGGTGTTATCCAAGATATCGCTTCGATCGGTGAAATGTGCCGTGAGCGCAAGATTGTATTCCATGTCGACGCGGCTCAGTCAGCAGGTAAATTGCCGATTGACGTTCAAGAGATGAAAGTTGACCTGATCTCTATGTCAGCACATAAAATTTATGGACCAAAAGGTATCGGCGCACTGTATGTACGTCGTAAGCCACGTATTCGCCTTGAAGCTCAAATGCATGGTGGCGGTCATGAGCGTGGTTTCCGCTCTGGTACTCTACCAACCCACCAAATTGTGGGTATGGGTGAAGCATTCCGCATTGCGAAAGAAGAAATGCAGAAAGACTTTGATCATGCTCTGGCTCTACGTAATCGTCTCCTTGACGGTGTTAAAGACCTTGAAGCTGTCACAGTCAACGGTGATCTTGAGCAGCGTGTTCCACATAATCTAAATGTAAGTTTTGCTTTCGTTGAAGGTGAGTCGCTTCTGATGTCACTTAAAGACCTAGCGGTTTCTTCAGGTAGTGCATGTACTTCAGCAAGTTTAGAACCTTCTTACGTTCTTCGTGCTCTAGGTTTAGATGATGAGCTAGCGCATAGCTCGGTTCGATTCTCATTTGGTCGTGCGACGACTGAAGAAGAGGTCGACTACGCAATCGAACAAATTCGTACAGCAGTAACTAAGCTGCGTGACATGTCTCCTCTATGGGATATGTACAAAGAAGGAATTGACCTGAACACAGTTGAGTGGGCGCACCACTAATAGTGACTGAGTCATTCCAAGGATAGAAATAGAGGATTCGAGGTAAATATCATGGCATATAGCGAAAAAGTAATTGATCACTACGAGAACCCACGTAACGTAGGTTCATTTGATAAAGAAGATCCTACAGTAGGTAGCGGCATGGTTGGCGCTCCTGCATGTGGTGACGTAATGAAACTTCAGATCAAAGTAACACCAGAAGGTATTATCGAGGACGCGAAGTTCAAGACTTACGGTTGTGGTAGTGCGATCGCATCGAGCTCACTAGTGACAGAGTGGGTTAAAGGTAAAAGCGTTGATGAAGCAGCAGCAATTAAAAACGCTGAAATTGCTGAAGAACTAGAGCTTCCTCCTGTTAAGGTTCACTGCTCGATTCTTGCAGAAGATGCAATCAAAGCAGCGGTTGCTGACTACAAGAAAAAACACCAAGAATAAGTAATCTGTATATAATGGGGAGCCTAATCCCCATTTCATTCGCCAAATAGAAAAACTAAGGTGCAGTATGGCCATTACAATGACAGAAACCGCGGCTAGTCGCGTTAGAACATTCCTTGAAAACCGAGGTAAAGGTATCGGTTTACGCTTGGGTGTGAAAACGACCGGGTGTTCTGGTATGGCATACGTACTTGAGTTCGTTGATGAGCTGAACGAAGAAGACTCAGTATTCGAGCACGAAGGCGTAAAGGTTATTATTGACCAAAAGAGCCTCGTATACTTAGACGGTACTGAGCTTGATTACGTTAAAGAAGGCTTGAACGAAGGGTTTGAGTTCAATAACCCAAATGCAAAAAGCGAATGTGGTTGTGGTGAAAGCTTCAACGTGTAATTGATATAGCCTGTGAGTTAACGCTCACAGGTTTATTACCAAGGATAGAATTCTCCATGAATTACTTTGAATTATTTGGGCTACCAAGTCAGTTTAAGCTGGATGGTAGCCTTCTTTCTTCACAGTTCCGTGAACTTCAAAAACAGTTTCACCCAGACAACTTTGCAACGGTTTCAGAACGTGATCGTTTGATGGCGGTACAAAAAGCTGCAGAAATTAACGACGCTTACCAAGTGCTTAAGAACCCTATCTCAAGAGCAGAATATATCTTGTCTGTGAACGGTGTTGAGATTCGAGGTGAGCAGCAGACAATGCAAGATCCGATGTTCCTAATGGAGCAGATGGAGTTGCGTGAAGAGTTAGAAACGATTGCTTCAAGCTCTGACGCTGAAGATACGTTGTTCGACTTTTCAAATAAAGTTAGCAAAATGTTTAAACAGCAACTGGCTGAAGCTGAACAAAATTTAGATCAAACTGACTGGCAGCAAGCGGCTGACCGAGTTCGTAAACTTAAATTTATTGCCAAACTACAGAACGAAATAGAATTAGTGGAAGATAAACTCTTCGGCTAGTGCAATACAAGGACCTTTCATGGCATTACTTCAAATTGCAGAACCGGGTCAAAGCTCGGCACCACACGAACATAAGCTTGCTGCGGGCATTGACTTAGGCACAACTAACTCTTTGGTTGCTTCTGTGCGAAGTGGCGACGCGGCAACATTGCAAGATGAGCAAGGCCAAAGCATTCTCCCTTCAGTGGTAAATTACTCAGGTGACGTTCCACAAGTAGGTTATGCAGCAAAAGATAAAGCTGAAATCGATCCAACTAATACCATTATCTCAGTAAAGCGTTTGTTAGGGCGTTCTCTTGAAGATATTCAAACACGCTATCCCAACCTTCCTTACCAGTTTAAAGCGAGCGAAAACGGACTGCCTGTATTGCAAACAGCCAGCGGTGATAAGAACCCGATTGAAGTTTCTGCAGAGATTCTAAAAACACTAGGCCAACGCGCAGAGAAAACCTTAGGTGGTGAGTTAGCCGGTGTGGTTATTACCGTTCCTGCTTATTTTGACGATGCCCAGCGCGCAGGTACCAAAGATGCCGCCAAGTTAGCGGGTCTGCATGTCTTACGTCTACTTAATGAACCGACTGCTGCTGCAATTGCTTATGGTTTGGACTCAGGTCAAGAGGGTGTGATTGCGGTTTATGACTTAGGTGGAGGTACATTCGATATCTCTATCTTGCGTCTATCAAAAGGTGTATTCGAAGTCTTAGCAACAGGCGGTGATTCTGCCCTAGGCGGTGATGATTTTGACCACCTGCTAGCGGACTACCTGATCGAGAAATCGGGTTACTCAGAAAGCTTAACCGCAAGCCAGACCCGAACTGTATTAAATGTTGCGACGGCAACTAAGATAGCTTTCTCGGAACAAGACTCTGTAGAGGTGGATGTTCTTGGTTGGCAGGGCAGTGTTTCTCGTGATGAGTTCGAAGACCTAATTCGTCCGCTCGTAAAGAAAACTCTAATGTCATGTCGTCGCGCGCTTAAAGACGCACAAGTTGATGCTGAAGAAGTGCTTGAAGTTGTCATGGTTGGTGGTTCAACACGTACCCTACTGGTTCGAGAAATGGTTGGTGATTTCTTTGGTCGTCAGCCACTAACCAGTATCAATCCAGATGAAGTGGTAGCAATAGGCGCTGGTATCCAAGCGGATATTCTGGCTGGCAACAAACCAGATTCAGAGATGTTGCTACTAGATGTTATCCCTTTATCCTTGGGTATTGAGACCATGGGTGGCTTGGTTGAGAAGATCGTTCCACGCAATACCACTATTCCTGTTGCTCGTGCACAAGAATTCACCACTTTCAAAGATGGACAAACGGCGATGAGTGTTCACGTCGTACAAGGTGAACGTGAAATGGTCGAGGATTGTCGCTCACTAGCACGTTTTTCGCTGAAAGGTATTCCTCCGATGGCGGCGGGGGCGGCACATATCCGTATTACTTACCAAGTCGATGCTGATGGTCTTCTATCTGTAACGGCAATGGAGAAGAGCACCGGCGTTCACTCTGAAATCCAAGTGAAGCCATCTTATGGCTTGAGTGACGACGAAGTGGCGAATATGTTGCGCGATTCGATGACCTACGCCAAAGAAGATATGGACGCTCGCGCATTAGCAGAGCAACGAGTAGAAGCTGATCGTGTTATCGAGGGTTTAATCGCTGCGATGCAAGCTGATGGTGATGAATTATTGACTGAAACAGAACGCCAACAGTTGTTGCTAGCGATCGAGTCTCTAATCGAGCTGCGAAATGGCGACAGTGCTGACGCGATTGAGCAAGGCATTAAAGATACTGACAAGGCGAGCCAAGAGTTTGCATCTCGCCGTATGGACAAATCGATTCGAGCTGCGTTGTCAGGTCAATCAGTGAATGATATTTAAGAGAAAGAGTTATGCCTAAGATTATTGTATTACCGCATGAAGACCTATGCCCAGAGGGCGCGGTGCTGGAAGCAAATACGGGTGACACAGTTCTTGATGTCGCGCTAAAAAATGGTATTGGCATCGAGCACGCATGTGAGAAATCTTGTGCGTGTACCACTTGTCACGTAGTGATCCGAGAAGGCTTTGATTCTCTAGAAGAGAGTGAAGAGCTTGAGGACGACATGCTAGATAAAGCTTGGGGTTTAGAGCCTGAATCACGCTTAGGCTGCCAAGCAAAAGTGGCTGATGAAGATTTGGTGGTTGAGATTCCTAAGTACACTCTAAACCACGCTTCAGAAGACCACTAAATACTCTTCATAGTTGAAGCCGCGGCGTTGTTAACTGCGTAAGCTGCAACTCCAATTATTTTGAGTATTCTGCATCTATAGATATGAGCAACAAGAATTACATAAGGAAGTGAGCAATGAAATGGACCGATTCACGCGATATTGCGATTGAGCTATGCGATAAGTTTCCTGAGACAGATCCTAAAACAGTGCGTTTTACCGATCTTCACCAGTGGATTACCGAGTTAGAGGATTTCGATGACGAGCCAAATCGCTCGAATGAGAAGATACTTGAAGCTGTAATTCTATGCTGGATGGATGAAATGGATTAACCCTTGAAAGGAAACCCATCTCAGTTAACAAAATTTACTAAAAGTAACGGGCTATTCGGCCCGTTTTTTTATTAATATCACATTAAAGTGTTAACATCCGTTTGTTAGCATAAAAAGGCGTAGACAGCGCTAGCAAAAGACAAGGAGAAACCATGTCGACACAGATGTCAGTATTTCTAAGTAAAAAAACAGCGGCTCCACATTGGGGGGAAAAAGCGATTGTCTCTTTCTCTGAATCCGCCGCAACGATTCACCTTAGTGAGCAGCATGATTTAGGCGCAATTCAGCGCGCTGCACGTAAGTTGGATGGTCAAGGAATCGCATCTGTTTCCTTAGAAGGTGAGTCTTGGGACCTTGAGAGTGTTTGGGCATTCCACCAAGGCTACCGTGGGCCAAAGAAAAATAATC
>NZ_JATABG010000127.1:0-8985 GCF_036533755.1 Vibrio sp. M260118
GGCTATGCCGCGTTTACTTTCCCTATGGTGATTGGCGCTACTGCTCTGTTCAAGCTCGCAGGCTGGATGGAGAGCCTAGACATCGCAGACAAATATGTTACTCAAATTCATTGGTTAGCAGGGTTTGAGCTGGTGGTCGCAACCTTAGTGGTGAGCTATGTCGCTTTTAGATACCTGTATTTTTACAAACCTGTAAGCAATGTATTGGGACTTGCCTCAAACTAACGTAGCCCTTGTTCCCTCAGCCGTTTATACAGCGTATTTCGGCTGATATTGAGATCCTTGGCTGTAGCTGAAACATTGCGGCCATTTTGTTCATAAACACTGAGCCAGTCGTCATGCTCTAACTCTGACTGAGTGGCTGGATTTAGTTGGCTGATATTGCTCGCTGCGATAGTAATTGGCTCAGGGTGATGCTCTTCAAGATCATGAAGGAAATCATCGGGTAAATGTTCCACGCTGATGGTTTCATCTCCAGCCATCGCAATGGCAATCTGAATCACACTGACCAACTGTCTGATGTTACCCGGCCATGGATGTGACTTAAACATAGCTAAAACTTCTAGGCTAATATTTGGCGTCTCACCTTCGATAGCGTATTTAGCCAGTAGGAATTGTACTAAGGCCTCTTTATCGGTGCGTTCTCTTAGCGCTGGTAACGAGAGGTTTAGACCTGTGACTCGGTAATACAGGTCTTGGCGAAATGTGCCTCTCTCTACATCTTGTTTTAAGTTGCGGTTTGTCGCGGAAACGAGTTTGAAATCAACAGGGTAGGACGTCGTTGAACCTAGCGGGGTGACCTTGCGCTCTTGCAGCACTCGCAGTAATCGTGCTTGAACGTTCATTGGCATGTCACCTAGCTCATCTAGAAACAGCGTCCCTTTGTCTGCTTTGCGGATTAGGCCGACATATCCCTTGTTGTTGGCTCCGGTAAATGCCCCTTTTTCATAGCCAAACAGTTCTGACTCTACCAGCTCTGCGGGGATGGCAGCACAGTTAACGGCAATCATAGGCGCGTGTTTTCGTTCACTAGACAAGTGTAGCGCGTTGACGAAGACCTCTTTTCCCACTCCAGTTTCACCATGAATCAAGATGGGGATCTCTGTGTTAAGAATGCGACTTGCTTGAGTGATTGCTTTGGCAAGTCGCGGATCGCCCATGTTCAAGCGTTCCAAGTCTAGAGGAGCTTTAGCATTGTTGCTTGACGGCTTAGGTATCGACTTACGATAGTCCAACTGGCGACCGATCGGTTTTTTCGGCGGGGTGATAATGCCAAAGAAGTTGAGTTGAGAGTGTGTGCTAAGTGCCGCTGGATTGAATGGAGGGTGTGACAGCAACTGTTCAAGCTTAATATCGAAAATTTGGTCTAGACGTTGTAGCGCCAGATCTTGCCCAATCACCACTTCTGCTCGGCGATTTGCAGAGATGATCACTCCATGTTCATTGAACACTAATAAAGATGACCACTGACTATCAATGTTTTCAGGCGCGGTGTTAAACCATAACAGGTAGTGGTCCGATTGAAACTTTGAGGCAATCAGTTGGTTTTCAATCGCCTGTGACATCAGCTTGACCATTCCCAATGTATGAGCTGTGGGCATATAAGCGTCACTTGATATCGACAGCACGCCGGCCATCTTCCTATCCGCATCAAACAGTGGTGCTGCGGAGCCAGTCATGAATCTATTTGACGTTAAAAAGTGTTCATCATGGAACACCTGAACAATCGAGCCTGTTTCAAGAGCTGTACCTATCGCGTTGGTGCCGATCAGGCCCTCTTGCCAGCTTACTCCATTTTGAAACACTTGTGGTTGTCTTTGAGAGAAGAAACGTTGTTCACCCCAACTGTTCAGCACTTGCCCATTGGTGTTTGCAAGCGTGATCAAGCAATTGCTGTTAGACAGCAAACTGTCGTAGAAAGGTAGGACTTTCTGTTGAGTGGTCGTCAGTAGTCCAGAGTGTTCATCAAGAGTGTGAGCAAATGTTTGCCCAGTCTCTATTTCTATTATCGGGTTACTGTTGTGTCCGAGCCCAGCTTCTCGGCAGCGAAGCCAAGAGTTCTCGATAATCGATTGGTGTTTTTTGTCCATAGCATTGGCCAATAGCAGCGATACATAGTGTTCTTAAGTAATTATTCTAATTGTTCGAATGTGAATGTTTATGATCACAAACGCTCATTTAACATACCACTCATCTGAACAGTTTGAACATCAAATGAACACATTTTATTAACAAATGTTACTGCCGTCTCATATATGAATTGACTGGAAAACTTGGTGTTTTAAAGATTTTTTATCCAAAGACTCGGGTGTATAAGGGCTGGAAAAGCGTGTTGTAAAATAATTGTTTCAATTTCTTTAAATTGGCATGACTCTCGCTCTATCGAACAATATCGAAAAAACATTTGTTCGAATGGTAAGGAGTTTTTAGTGTCACTAACACTTGAGCAGGTAAGCAAGTTTGTCGACGGAGAGATGCACATCTCGGATGTCAACCTGACCTTTCAACCTGGTTCGTTCAATGTGCTGTTAGGGCGCACATTGGCAGGGAAGACCTCGTTGATGCGATTGATCGCAGGTTTAGACAAACCCACATCAGGCAAGATTCTGGTTAACGGCGTGGACGTCACTGGTGTATCGGTGAGAGAGCGCAACATCTCTATGGTGTACCAACAGTTCATCAATTATCCCAACCTTAGCGTGTTTGAGAATGTGGCTTCACCACTACGTTTGGCTGGGATGCCAGAAAAAGAGATCCAAGAACGCGTTCACGCAACCGCAGAGATGCTGCGCATTACTGAACACTTGAACAAGCACCCGTTGGCGCTTTCTGGTGGGCAACAGCAGCGCACCGCGATGGCGCGTGCCTTAGTTAAAGACGCTGAAATCATCCTATTCGACGAGCCGCTAGTTAACCTTGATTACAAGTTGCGCGAAGAGCTGCGCCAAGAGATGCGCGAGCTATTTCAAACTAGACACACAATCGCAATTTATGCGACGACTGAACCGAATGAAGCGCTCGCTCTGGGAGGCACCACCACCATTCTCCATGAAGGTCGAGTGATTCAATCTGGTCCTACGGCTTCTGTGTATCATCAACCTGATAACGTTGACTCTGCGACCTTATTTAGTGAGCCACCGATTAATCTAATTTCTGGCTCTGTAACCAGCAATGAAGTCACATTCGATAAGAGTGCCCATTTCCCACTCAATCAATCATTAAGCAATTTAGAACAAGGGGAGTACCAGTTTGGCATCCGACCTAGCCACCTAAGTTTGCTGCCTAAAAATGATGATGATGTGGAGCTGACAGTTCAAGTCGAAGTGGCTGAAATTAGTGGTTCAGAGACCTTTCTTCATGTTCGCAATGGGCACTTGGATATGGTGCTGCACTTGGCAGGCGTGCACAGCTACGACGTGGATGAAACGATAAAGATCTACATCCCAATCCACAAATTTTATGTCTTTGGTATGGATCAGAATTTAATCCATGCCCCGATTCGTGATGTCAGGGGGTAGCGGTCATGGTTCAAATTACACTTAATTCTCTCGCGCATACCTATGACAAGAAGCCTACCGAGTCTTCTCCTTACGCGATTAAAGAGATGAATCACGTATGGAAACAGGGTGGGGCTTACGCACTATTAGGGCCGTCGGGCTGTGGTAAGTCGACACTGCTCAACATCATTTCAGGTTTGATGAGTCCATCTCAAGGGGACGTGCTGTTCGATGATATGCGAGTTAACGAACTTCGCCCGCAAGATCGTAACATTGCGCAGGTTTTCCAGTTTCCAGTGATCTACGACACCATGACGGTGTACGACAACTTGGCGTTCCCACTGCGCAACATGAAGGTTCATAAGGCCAAAGTTCACTCCAAAGTGACAGAGATTGCAGAAATCTTAGAGCTGACCAATGTGCTGTCGAAAAAAGCTCAGCATCTCACTGCTGATGAGAAGCAGAAAGTGTCGATGGGACGTGGCCTAGTTCGCGATGATGTCTCGGCGATTTTGTTCGATGAGCCGCTGACGGTAATCGACCCTCAATTGAAGTGGAAGCTGCGCCGCAAGCTTAAACAGATCCACCAGCAATTTAATATCACTATGGTGTACGTCACGCACGATCAGCTTGAAGCGTCGACATTCGCTGATGAGATTGCTGTGATGTACAACGGCCAGATTGTGCAATTTGGTACGCCAAGAGAACTATTCGAAAGGCCAAACCACACCTTTGTTGGCTACTTTATTGGCAGCCCAGGGATGAACTTAATGGAGGTCACGCCAACAGATAATGGCGTCATGTTTGATGGTGTCGAAGTGCCGCTATCAGAGTCCTACCGTCACGCCATTGCTCAAGCTAAAAGCACCAACGTCAAGATCGGTATTCGACCTGAATTTGTTCATGTTTGGGAGAAGGGCAATGAGTCCGCTCTACGCTCCGAAGTGCTGCACGTTGAAGATTTAGGTACGTACAAAATCGTCACCTTGCAACTGGGTAACAAGCAAATCAAGGCACGCTTGCAAGAGGACCAGCCAGTTCCGGAAAAAGAGGCATACATTAGCTTCCCTGAGCAATGGACCATGCTGTATGTCGATGAATTCTTAGTCAATGTAGGGGAAGAGTAATGGATAAGGTAGTAAACAACAAAGCGTGGTTCCTTGTTCTGCCGGTGTTTCTGCTGGTGGCATTCAGTGCCATCGTGCCTTTGATGACGGTAGTCAACTACTCACTACAAGACATATTTGATGCAAATACGGCCTATTTTGTTGGTACTGAGTGGTATCGAGAAACGCTTAATGACGAAAGGTTACACGGTGCGCTACTGCGTCAGTTCGGCTTTACCTTCACCATTTTGCTGATTGAAGTGCCACTAGGAATTATCGTTGCATTGACTATGCCAACCAAAGGTAAATGGTCAGCTTTCTGTTTGATTGTGTTGGCTATTCCTTTGCTGATTCCACTCAACGTTGTAGGCACGATTTGGCAGATCTTTGGTCGTGCAGATATCGGTCTGTTTGGCTGGGCACTCAATGAAATGGGCGTTGACTACAACTATGCAGGTAACCCGATAGATGCTTGGTTAACGGTGATTTTGATGGATGTTTGGCACTGGACGTCACTCATCGCACTGCTTTGTTATTCAGGGTTGCGCGCCATTCCCGATGCCTATTATCAAGCCGCGAATATCGACCGTGCGTCTACGTGGTCAATCATTCGTTACATCCAGTTGCCAAAGCTTAAGAGCGTGCTGCTGATTGGTATCCTGATCCGCTTTATGGATAGCTTCATGATCTACACCGAACCGTTCGTATTGACCGGTGGTGGACCGGGTAACTCGACCACATTCCTCAGCCAGACGCTAACAAAAATGGCGATTGGCCAGTTTGATATCGGTCCAGCGGCGGCATTTTCAATCATCTACTTCCTAATCATCTTGCTGGTGAGTTGGGTGTTCTATACCGCAATGACGCACGGTGAGAGTAAGTAAGGAAACTACAATGGCGATGACAAAATCTAAATACACCCGCTACACACAAATTGCAGGCTTAGCGCTATATATCATCTGTTTGATGCTGCCGATCTATTGGCTACTCAACATGTCTTTCAAAGAGAACCAAGAGATCTTAGGTGGCTTGAGCTTCTTTCCTGAGAACTGGACGTTTAAGAATTACGCGACCATTTTCTCTGATTCAAGTTGGTATATGGGCTACGTAAACTCGATTATTTACGTAGTGATGAACATGGTGATCACCTTAACCGTGGCACTACCAGCGGCGTATGCGTTCTCACGCTTTAAGTTTGTCGGTGACAACCATCTATTCTTCTGGCTGTTGACCAATAAAATGGCACCACCTGCGGTATTCCTGCTGCCGTTTTTCCAACTCTACTCCTCAGTTGGGTTGTTCGATACGCATATTGCGGTCGCGTTGGCGCACTGTCTGTTCAACGTGCCATTGGCGGTATGGATCTTAGAAGGATTCATGTCGAGCGTTCCACGTGAAATTGATGAGACCGCCTACATCGACGGTTACAGCTTTCCAAAATTCTTCGTCAAAATCTTTTTGCCGATGATCCGTTCAGGGATTGGGGTCTCGGCGTTTTTCTGTTTCATGTTCAGTTGGGTCGAGCTACTGCTTGCCAGAACGCTGACATCGGTTGATGCCAAGCCCATTTCTGCGGTGATGACCCGAACGGTCAGTGCTTCGGGTATTGACTGGGGCGTGTTAGCCGCAGCAGGTGTGCTGACCATTTTGCCAGGCATTTTAGTTATCTGGTTTGTTAGAAATCACGTTGCGAAAGGCTTCGCACTGGGTCGAGTTTAAGGAGAACACACATGGCTTGGATGGCTTGGACAACACCGTCGGCACTGTTCTTTATGGGCATAGCGCTGATTCTATTAACGATGACGATTTTAGAAATTCGTTCGCCATGCATTGTGCGTAAAGGGTTTCTACCAATAGCGACCACACGAGGTGATCGCTTGTTTATTGGCTTATTGAGCTCAGCGTTTATCCACTTGGGATTCGTAGGGTTAACAGAGCTTTCTATTTGGGTGCCATTTACCATCTGTGTAATTTGGCTAGGTACAGTTTTGAAGTGGGGATAAATACAACGACATGAACATGTGCTCACACTCAGGTAGTAGCTGGTTTAAGCGAGAGTGGGCGTACTCAATAACGTAAGAAACGAGAATACTCATAACTGGAGTTACACAATAATGAAAAAGGATATCAAAAAGTCTTACCTTGCACGTAGCTTAGCGCTGACTTTCGCGCTTGCAACACTTTCACCAGCAGCGTTTGCTGACATGGCGGCGGCGAAGAAATGGTTGAATGAAGAGTTCACGCCATCAACTCTGTCGCAAGAAGAGCAAACGCAAGAGATGCAGTGGTTTATCGATGCGGCGAAACCGTTCCAAGGTATGGAAATCAACGTTGCTTCTGAGACGATTACTACACACGAGTATGAAGCTAAAGTACTGGCGAAAGCTTTCTACGAAATCACTGGCATTAAAGTCAATCATGACCTGATTCAAGAAGGTGATGTGGTAGAGAAGCTACAAACTCAGATGCAGACTGGTCGCAACATCTACGATGGCTACATTAACGATTCCGACTTGATTGGTACTCACGTTCGTTACGGTAAGGTTGTACCAATTTCTGACTTCATTGCTGGCGAAGGTAAAAGCGTGACTAACCCATACCTAGACTTGCCAGATTTCATTGGTCTAGATTTCACCACTGGTCCTGACGGTAAACTATATCAACTACCGGATCAGCAGTTTGCCAACCTGTACTGGTTCCGTGCCGATTGGTTTGAGCGCGAAGACCTAAAAACTAAGTTTAAACAAGAGTACGGCTATGAGCTAGGTGTGCCTTTGAACTGGTCAGCGTATGAAGACATCGCTGAATTCTTCACTGATAAAGTGAAAACCATCGACGGCGAGCCAGTATACGGTCATATGGATTATGGTAAGAAAGATCCATCACTAGGTTGGCGTTTCACTGACTCGTGGTTCTCTATGGCTGGTGCCGGTGACAAAGGGATTCCAAACGGTTTGCCAGTGGATGAGTGGGGCATTCGTATCGAGGGGTGTAAACCAGTCGGCTCAGATGTCGCTCGTGGTGGTGCAACCAATGGTCCAGCAGCGGTTTACGCAACAACTAAATACGTTGATTGGTTGAAGCAGTACGCGCCGCCAGAAGCTCAAGGTATGACGTTTGGTGAAGCGGGTCCGGTTCCTGCTCAAGGTTCTATCGCGCAGCAAATATTCTGGTACACCGCCTTTACTGCGGATATGACCAAGCCGGGGCTTCCAGTTGTAAACGAAGACGGTACTCCGAAGTGGCGTATGGCTCCATCACCACGCGGCCCATACTGGGAAGACGGCATGAAGCTAGGTTATCAAGATGCTGGCTCATGGACATTCCTCAACAGTACACCACTGGATCGCCGCCAAGCAGCGTGGTTATACGCTCAGTTTGTGGTATCGAAATCAGTGAGTTTGAAGAAGACATTGGTTGGTCTAACGCCGATTCGTGAGTCTGATATTAACTCTCAAGCAATGACAGATGCAGCGCCTAAGCTAGGTGGTCTGGTCGAGTTCTACCGTAGTGATGCTCGTAAGCAGTGGACGCCAACAGGTACCAACGTTCCTGACTATCCAAAACTTGCGCAGCTATGGTGGCAATACGTATCTGAAGCGGCAAGTGGTGAGAAAACACCTCAAGAAGCTTTGGACGGCCTAGCAAAAGCACAAGATCGCGTACTTCAGCGTCTAGAGCGTAGTGGAGCACAAGGTGAATGTGGCCCGCAGCTTAATCCGAAGAAAGATCGTGAGTACTGGTTGTCTCAACCAGGTGCACCTAAAGCGAAACTGGCTAACGAGAAGCCACAGGGTAAAACCATCGCTTATAAAGATCTGATCGCTCAATAAGGTCTAGAACTTTATCCTCCCTCTACCCGCTCTTGTTTGTTTAAGGCTTGAGCGGGTATTTTTTACATTGCCTTTGAGCTCGCAAGTTTATGGTATGTGACGCATAGTCCGTGGACTTATAAGTCACCCTTTCGCACGATAAGTTATCCTTTGTTTAACCTATTTGAGTATTGTGGAAGAGCAAAAACTGATAACTTTTGGCGAGCATATTAGACACCTACGCCATAAGAAGAGTATAAGTCAAGAAGAGCTCGCAGCAAGGTGTGGCCTTGATAGAACCTACGTAAGTGGCATTGAGCGTGGCAAACGTAATATTAGCTTGCTAAACCTATTTAAACTTGCACATGGATTAGAAATCGAAGCTAAAGAACTTCTCGATTTTACTGATGGTGACTGCCATGAGTAATCGCGCTTTTTATCAATCTTCCCTCGATAACTTTCTAACCCAAACAGCACAGTCAATTGTTGGTGAAATCACCGCAAAGCATACTCAAGATCTCAAGTATCAACAGACCAAAGCTTGGAGTGAGCAGGTGAGGATCTTACAGG
>NZ_JATABG010000128.1:0-10789 GCF_036533755.1 Vibrio sp. M260118
ATAGCCGAGTTCGACATTTTCTTGAGTCCAGTCCATGAACAGCGCGAACATATCAGCCTGCTTTTCGAGAGTTTGAGAGTCATCATGCATTAAGTGAAAACCTTTCGGATAGTCATTACCCCATTGAATACATTGCGCAAATAATGCTGGGATTGACGGATCTAACGTCGTTTTATCTATACCATTGAGAGCGTCATCGATGATCTCTTTTGTATCCAATATTTGTTGAATATCTGTTCGAAATGGAGCATGGGTTGAAGAACTTTGTACTTCCTCTACTGACGAATAGAATGCTTCGATAGACTCACAGTCCTTGTTTTTAAGCATAATGATAAACGCAGACATCATCAGGTCGACTTTGTCATCATCACAGAAAACGGTTAAGCAGCAGTACAACATGTTAGAGAGAGCTATGTTTTGACCATTTATGTACAGGTCTTCGCCTCTAAGATAAAGCATGTGCTCAATCAATGTGTCAACGATCTTAGATACAATCATAAAACGCTTGTGAAACAAGTTTATTTTTACAGCGCTTGGGTTGATTAATTTAGAGCCGATTAAACGAACAATACCATCCTGACCTGCTTTGCTTCTCTTCAACCTTTTGAAGTGAAGCTCGTGTTGAGCATTTGAGCCAACGAGTCCAATCAACTTCTTAGCGTCATTATCGCTCAGTTGGCAGCTAGCGAGGGTAAATACTGGTTGATCATCGTCCAATAAATTTGAGCCTGTATTACCAGACTCATCTAAATATATGTTGGGAGTTGTGTTCATTTTTTGGCGTTGCTTCTCTTTTTTGACGGTCGCAAGCTTAGTGAGCTTCTGTTTCTTTCTTAAACGATTTGCTTTGCTGTTTTTACTCAAAATTTGGTTCTCGCAGATAAATTATGTCTCACAACTCTCCGAAATCCTTAGCGCGTCTTCAATCTCGACACCAAGGTATTCAATCGTACTTTCTAACTTAGCATGACCAAGAAGCAACTGGATAGCACGTAAGTTCTTGGTTTTGGCGTAGATCAAAGAAGCTTTAGTTCGTCGTAATGAGTGCGTCCCGTATTGCGTTTTGTCTAAGCCGATATCGGTCACCCATTTGTTTACTAATGTGGTGTAGTAGTGATAGGAGATGGGCTGCCCTTCACGTCGTGGGCTTGGAAACAGATAGTCGGTAGGTGACAACGCATTTTTGATGATCCATTGCGACAACGTCTGCTGAGTCTTGGGTGTGATCTCGAAGTGAACTTCTTGTTGAGTTTTCTGCTGTTTAACGATGGTTCTGGACATCACACAACCACTGCGGCTGACGTCTTGCACTTTCAAGTTCCGTAAGTCGCAAGAACGAAGCTTGCTATCGATAGCAAGGTTAAAAAGCGCTAACTCGAACAGTCGCTCTTCAAGCTCCAACCGAATTCGAATCCGCCAAATATCTTCTAATTTGAACGCTTTCTTCTGACCAACTCGTTTACCTTTGTTCCAAGCAACCATGATGTGCTCCTTACTTCATAAAATCCACTTCTAAGTAAGGCATAAATCAAGGACTTTTGAGGCTTGGGTGGTATCATGACAAGAATTTTTCGTTTTAAAGAACACTGAAATGAACCAACAAGAACAACAATTCCTTAAAGAGCTTGAAAGTAAGCTATGGACAGCGGCAGATAAGCTGCGCTCCACTCTCGATGCTGCGCAGTACAAACATGCTGTGTTAGGCCTAATCTTTGTTAAGTACGTTTCTGATGCATTCAAACTACGTCAAGATGAGATCAAGGCTGATCTTGCTAACCCAGAGCATGAATACTACCTAGATCCGGCTGACTTCTCTGAAGAAGAGCTAGCGGAAGAGATCGCTATCGAGCTAGAGCAACGTGACTTCTACACAGAAAAAAACGTGTTCTGGCTACCTACAGAGTCTCGTTGGCAGTTCCTACAAGATAACGGCCCACTAGTGATTGGTGGTGCTGATCTAGAGGCTAAGTTGAATGAGCTTATCAACTTAATTGCGACAATCCCGTTTGTTCATGCTGACCTAAACAGTAAAGACATTCTCGGTCACGTATACGAATACATGCTGGGTCAGTTTGCACTAGCGGAAGGTAAAAAAGGTGGTCAGTTCTATACGCCAGCTTCAATTGTATCGCTAATCGTTGAAATGATTGAACCGTTTGAAGGTCGTGTCTATGACCCTGCAATGGGTTCAGGTGGTTTCTTCGTACAGTCGGAGAAGTTTATTGAGCGTCATGCTAACGAGAAGAAGGTTGATGCGCTGACGCAGAAACAGAAAATTTCTATCTACGGTCAAGAGTACAACCACACGACGTGGCAGCTAGCAGCAATGAACATGGCGATCCGTGGTCTTGATTATGACTTCGGTAAAGAGCCTGCTAGTACCTACACCAACGTGCAGCATCCAGACCTACGTGCTGACTTCATCATGGCAAACCCTCCATTCAACATGAAAGAGTGGAATACAGGTGTTGATGATAACGATCCACGCTTCAAATACGGTCAACCGCCAGCAGGTAACGCTAACTTCGCATGGATGCAGCACATGCTTCATCACCTTGCTCCTGATGGCTCTCAGGCGCTGCTATTGGCAAACGGCTCGATGAGTTCGACAACCAACAATGAAGGTGAAATCCGTAGAGCGCTTATCGAGAACGACCTTGTTGAATGTATGGTGGCGCTACCCGGTCAACTATTTACTAACACGCAGATCCCAGCATGTATCTGGTTCTTAACCAAGAATAAAACCGCTCGCACCGATAAAGCAGGTCGCAACCTGCGTGCTCGTAAAGGTGAAGTGCTGTTTATTGATGCTCGTAACCTTGGTTACATGAAAGACCGTGTTCTACGTGACTTTAGTTTTGAAGACATCCGCAAAGTTGCAGATCTATACCACGCATGGAAAACCGATGAAGAAGTTAATGGCATTGGCTACGAAGACCAAGCTGGTTTCTGTAAATCAGCAACGCTTGAAGAGATCACTAAGCATGACTTTGTTCTCACTCCGGGTCGATACGTTGGTGCTGCTGAGGAAGAGGATGATGGTGTTCCTTTTGCTGAGAAGATGGTTGTGCTGACCACTAAACTGGCTGAACAGTTCGCTGAATCGGCAACTCTAGAAGCTGAAATTAAGAAGAATCTAGTGGGGTTAGGCTATGAGTTGTAACTGGCCTCTCAAGCGAATCTCAGAAGTTGCCAACTTCGAAAACAGCAAACGCGTACCATTAAAAAGCCTTGATCGAGCTAAAAGGCAAGGAGAATTCCCGTATTATGGTGCATCTGGTGTTGTTGACTACATAGACGACTTCATATTCGATGGAAACTACTTATTAATTTCAGAAGATGGTGAAAATCTTAGAACCCGAAATACACCGATAGCTTTTCAAGCAACAGGCAAGTTTTGGGTGAATAACCATGCTCATATATTTTCAGAAAAAGAAGAAGGTATTCTGGACTACTTAGAGTATTACTTCTCCATTCTTAATATCGGAGCGTATATAACGGGGGCTGTTCAACCAAAGCTGAACAAAGCCAACTTAGATAAGATTGAAATTCCAATCCCACCTCTAGAAGATCGACTCAAATTAAATGGAATTCTTAATAGCTTCAGAGACAAGGTTAGGCTTAACAATCGTACTAACCGAACCTTAGAAGAGATGGCACAAGCTATCTTCAAATCGTGGTTTGTCGACTTCGACCCAGTTAAAGCCAAGATGAATGGTGAGCTACCAGATGGTATGGATGCAGCTACTGCCTCGCTATTCCCAGAAAAGCTCGTTGATTCTGAGTTAGGTTTGATTCCTGAAGGATGGGAAGCTAAGCCTCTAGGTGATTACTTAACAATTAAGCGTGGTGGTTCACCAAGACCAATTAAGGAGTTTATTGTTCCCGATGGCTACCCTTGGACAAAGATTGCTGATGCTACGGCAAATGACAATCCTTATATTTTCAAGACCAAAGAGTTCATCAAAGAAGAAGGTCTTAAAAAGACGGTTTATCTTAAGAAAGGTACTTTGATCCTATCAAACAGTGCTACACCGGGCTTACCTCGCTTTTTGGAGCTAGATGCTTGTATTCACGATGGTTGGTTACATTTCCCAGAGAAAAAGCACTTTACAGATTCTTATTTATACCAGTTGTTCTTGCATATTAGGAAGCATCTAGTTTCTCAGGGGAATGGCAGCGTATTTACAAACTTAAAAACGGATATTCTCCGAAATCAAGTGGTGCTCGTGCCGCCCAAAGAGCTTGTTGATACCTATGAAAAGCATGCAGGTAAGTTTTTAGAAACTGTTAAAGCTAAGTCTATAGAGAGCAACCAGTTGGCGCAGCTTCGTGACACACTACTTCCTAAATTGCTTTCCGGCGAAATCGACTTAGAAGCGGCAACCGAGAACTAAAATAAGGACAATAAGACGTGTTTAAGATTGATACCGAATCTAATCGAATTTCTAGGATCGAAACTAAACGTTTTAGTGACTTGGGGTTCAGAGAGCGTGACCATTTGCAGGAGTGGTTAGCTAATCAACCCGACGCACTTGGTGAAGAGCTGCTTATCATCCAAAAGGAGTTTGATGGCTTTGATGATACGAGAGAGCGTCTCGATTTGCTGGCATTAGACAAAGATGGCAACCTCGTTATCATCGAAAATAAGCTCGACGACACAGGGCGAGATGTCATGTGGCAAGCACTCAAATATGCGTCTTATTGTTCTAACTTAACGAAATCACAAATTGTGGAGATTTTCCAAAGCTATTTGGAACGCTTCTACGGTGGTAGTGACGCACGAACTCTGCTTTGTGAGTTCTTAGATGCCCCTGATCTAAGTGAAGTCGTTTTAAATTCAGGTATCAACCAACGCTTAATGCTTGTGGCTGCAAACTTCCGTAAAGAGGTGACGAGTACAGCATTGTGGTTACTTAATCATGATATCCAAGTTCAGTGCTTTAAAGTCACGCCGTATGCGATGGCTCAGGAGCTGTTTCTCAATGTCGAGCAAATTATACCGACCCCAGAGGCTAAAGAGCTGATGATTGGTATGAATGCCAAAGAAGCAGAAGAAAAAAGCACATCTATCGAGATTAAGCACCGTCATAAGATTCGTCATGAGTTCTGGGAGCGGTTACTCGAAAGTATGACCGATAGCTCTTGTCGCATGTTCGATAATATTAGTCCGAGTAAAGATCAGTGGTTAGGTGCTGGTTCTGGTGTGAGAAATTGTCGGTTCAATTTAATATTTGGCACTAAAGAAGCTCGTGTTGAGCTGTACCTCAGTCGGCAGGCACCAGAGGAAAACAATTTTGTCTTTGATGCGTTATTTAAGCAACGATCTGATATCGAGGCCAAATTCGGCTCTCCGATTGATTGGCAAAGGCTGGATGGCAAAAAGGCGTGTCGCATAAAAGTGAGTAAGGCATTTGACGGCTACAACCGCGAATATTGGCCTGAGATCATCGAATGGCTAATACAGAATATGACAGAGTTTGAATTAGCTTTTAAATCAGCGTTGCTTGAAGTCAATCGTCAGTTGAAAAGCACCAGCTTTGAGGAGCAAGATGCGATATGAAAATAACGGAAGACCAATTGGAACAACTCTGCCTTGATTGGTTTGTCGGCGAAGGTTATCACTATAAAAGTGGTTACGATATTGCTCCAGATGGTGATTCTCCTGAGCGTGATGACTACCATCAGGTAGTACTTAAAAAGCGTTTGCTCAATCAGTTAGAGATCCTAAACCCAGAACTGCCAGAAGAGACTCTAAATCAGGTGGTGAATACAGTAAGCACACCTGAAACTCCAGTGCTTATCAAAAACAACCGAGCATTCCATAAGCTTTTAATTGAAGGTGTTCCTGTTGAATACACTGTCATTGAAGATGGCCAATTGACAGCAAAACATACCCATGCACGTCTGATGGATTTTACTAATCCAGATAACAATGAGTTTTTGGTGGTTAATCAGTTCACCATCACTGGCACTAAAGGCAATCGTCGCCCTGATGTAGTCGTGTTTATTAATGGTCTTCCAATCTCTGTCGTTGAGCTAAAGAACCCAGCAGATGAAAATGCTGACATCTGGAATGCCTATAACCAAATTCAGACTTATAAAGATGAAATTGCCGAACTATTCGCGTTTAATGAAGCGTTAGTCATTAGTGATGGTTGGACAGCTCGTGTTGGCTCGCTCACCGCAAACAAAGAACGTTTCTTGCCTTGGAAGACGCTCTCTGGTGAAGATGATAAGCCATTGCTTGAGTTTCAGTTAGAGACAATGGTACGTGGCTTCTTCAAACCGGATCTTCTATTGGATTACATCCGCTACTTCGTGTTGTTCGAAACTGACAACGACAAAATCATCAAGAAGATCGCAGGTTACCACCAATTCCATGCAGTTCGTGCGGCGGTTGAAGCTACAGTAAAAGCGAAACAAGCTGATACTGACCTGCCTATGGTAGCTGACAATGGCGCTAAGTATCAGGTACAAGCGACTAAAGGGTTAGACAAGATTAAACCCGGAAGCGGCAAAGCTGGTGTAGTTTGGCATACTCAAGGCAGTGGTAAGAGTATCTCAATGGTCTGCTATGCCAGCAAGTTGTTGCAACAGCCAACCATGAACAACCCAACGATTGTCGTTGTGACAGACCGAAATGACCTTGACGGCCAGCTCTACAATACCTTTGGTATGGCACAAGAAACGCTTAAACAGATCCCACAGCAAGCTGATGATCGTGATGCGTTACGTGACTTGCTTCTGAACCGACAATCGGGCGGCATTATTTTCACCACTATCCAAAAATTCGCTCTATTGGCTGATGAAACTAAGCATCCTGTTTTATCAGAGCGAGCAAATATTGTGGTGGTTTCAGATGAAGCTCACCGAAGTCAGTATGGTAATAAATCTAAACTGGTTGAGGTTAAGGACGAAAATGGCGCTGTAAAAGCTCATAAGTACGTTTACGGGTATTCCAAGTATTTGCGTGATGCTTTGCCTAACGCCTCGTTTATTGGCTTCACTGGCACACCTATCGCTATGGATGACAAAGACACTCGTGGCGTGTTTGGTGAGTACGTATCAATCTATGATATTCAAGATGCGGTCGATGATGGTGCGACTGTACCTATTTACTACGAATCACGTCTTGCTAAGCTCGATATTAATCAAGAGAAAATAGAAAAGCTTAATGATGACGTAGAAGAGGAGATTGGAGAAGACGAAGAGACCGCCGACCGTGAGAAAATCAAATCACAATGGGCTGCTCTAGAAAAACTCGTTGGAGCCCAGCCTCGTATTGAACAAGTTGCTCAAGATCTTGTGACGCATTTTACTACCCGCACTGCAACATTTCCTGGCAAGGCTATGGTTGTGGCGATGAGTCGTGAGATTTGTGTGGATCTCTATAATGCGATTGTGGCGATCAAGCCTGAATGGCATCACGACGATCCAGAGAAAGGGGCAATCAAAATTGTCATGACTGGTAGCGCATCAGATAAAGAGAAGATGCAACCACATATCCATGACAAGAAGACTAAGAAGCTGTTTGAGAAACGCTATAAAGATACCGACGATGAACTACAATTGGTGATTGTGCGTGATATGTGGCTCACTGGCTTTGATGCGCCATGCTGCCACACCATGTACATTGATAAGCCAATGAAAGGCCACAATCTGATGCAGGCTATCGCCCGAGTAAACCGCGTGTTTAAAGATAAACCTGGTGGTTTGGTTGTTGACTACATTGGTATCGCAAACGAGCTGAAAAATGCACTGAAAACCTACACCAATAGCCAAGGTAAAGGTCAGCCTACGGTTGATACAGCTGAGGCTTTCGCCGTGTTAATGGAAAAGGTTGATATCATCCGAGGCATGTTCGCGACACTTGTCGATGGAGGCATCTTTAACTATCGACCTGACTTTGAAACTGACGCTCTTCGGTTATTGCCTGGAGCAGTAAACCACCTATCAGGCCTGTCTCATGTTGATGGGAATGGTAAAGAAGTCCGCGATGGTAAACGACGTTTCCTAGATGTCATGGCCGCGCTTACTAAAGCATACTCGCTATGTAACACGATGGATGAAACTCGTGGCTATAAGAACGAAATTGCTTTTTACTCAGCGATAAAAACGGCTTTCATTAAGCACTCAACCGTTGATAAAAAACGTACTGACGAAGAGCGCAATACTGCGCTCAAACAGATCCTTGATAACGCAGTAGTTGCCGATGGAGTTGATGACATCTTTTCAATGGTTGGGCTAGACAAGCCTAATATTGGTTTGCTGTCAGAAGAGTTCCTTGAAGACGTTAAGAACATGAAAGAGAAGAACCTTGCGGTCGAGTTATTAGAAAAGCTGCTTCGCGATGAGGTTAAAGCTCGCATGAAGAATGACGTTGTGCAGGAGAAAAAATACTCTGATCGTATCATGACGACACTTCAGAAATACCACAACCGAAACATTGAAACGGCTCAGGTAATAGAAGAACTGATTCAGTGGGCAAAAGAGATGCAAGAAGATGCGGAGATGGTTGATCAACTGAACCTTTCTGTTGATGAGATTGCCTTTTATCGTGCATTGGTTGAAAACGAGTCATCAGTGCGAGAGCTTGGCGATGACAACTTGCGTAAGCTAGCTATCGAATTAACCAGTCAGCTACGTAAGTCCGCAACAGTAGATTGGCAGAAGCGAGAGAGTGTCCGTGCCCGTATGCGTAACTTAGTCCGTCGACTGTTGCGTCGTTGGAAGTATCCACCTGATGCGGCTGAAGAGGCGATTAAGCTTGTTCTTGAGCAAGCAGAAGTTCTTGCAGATGGTTGGTATAAATAATGACAAGAGGCAGGGTTGATACCTTGCCTTTTATATATCGACCTGACTAGAAAATGCTTCTATTACTCGTTGTTTAAAAGAACCAAGCTTTATCTCATCAAACGTATAGCTTAGCGTTTGCGCAGCATTGTGTTGTTGAAGGTTAGTAGTCCACCTCAGCTGTGAGTAATTTTCCTCAGGCTCTTTATCAAGTGACTTGGTGACTAAGACACTATCAGTGAGATGTGTTTCGTATTTTATTGGAGTTGTTATTTCTGCAAACATGCGTGACATGGGAATGTCGTGCTCTATCTGTTCCGAAAACTCTATCAAGCTTTGTTCCGCAAATGTAAATAGCCACGCATGTTGGTTTTCTATTCCATTAACCCGAAGGATACGGCCAAGTACTTGCCTAAAGTACAGCTCTGTTTTGACTGAACTCATATGGCAGCAAACTTGAAGGCGTGGAATGTCAGTGCCCTCGCTAATCATCCCAACACTGACGATCCACTGTGTGTCGTCATTACGGAAACGGTCTATCTCAGCTAAAGGCTCTTCGTGTCGATAGGTTACGATAGAAACGGTTTGAGTATATTTTTCCAAAAGAATCTTTTTTATTTTTTGTGCATGTTCAACCGAAGACGCAACGACCAAACCACCGGCGTCGTTAGTTAGGCGACGTATCTCCTCTAGCTTTTTGCACCCTAGGCCAAGTAAGTGAACCATTGCTTCTTGGTTGTGTAGAACACTTCTGTAGGAAGCTTTCGTTTTCTTGAGCATTTCGAGAATAGATGGAAAAGATTGTTTTTTGTCATCGTTAGTCACTGTCAAATGTTCGTTATCGACGAGTACTATCTTGGGACTCCGACAAACTTTGTCGGCAATAGCTTGTTTTAAATTGTATTGATAGTCGACCAAAAGTTTTCCATCAGGGTCAGTGTAATGGGCCATGACGATTGGTAAGGAATCTGAGCGCCAGGGAGTACCAGACATTGCTAGAGTGTATGTTGCTAACCCTTGGATTTTGGTCAATATTTGTTGTCCCCAAACATTCGCTAGGCCGGTATCAGAACCAGAGCAGTGGTGAATTTCATCAAACACAACAAACACTCGATAATTGCGTAATGTCAGCCAAAAGTCGTCACCCAGAAACTGAATCGATTGATAGGTGAGTGATTGCCCAATAGTTCCTAACCCGCCATGAAAAGTGCACTTAAGAGTTCTTGAAAAGGTCTTTTTAATTCCGTCTGCAACAGCCAGCGAGGGAGAGAAGCATAGCACGAGGTCTACCATGTCATTTTGTAATAATCTTGAAGCGATGTTGGCAGCTAGTACGGTTTTACCAGCGCCAGGTGTAGCTTGGCAAAAGAAGTGGTTGTGTACGGTGGAGTATTTTTCTAGCGCTCTATCGGAACACTCTGCTTGCCAGCGCCTTAGCATGTGGTTACTTCTCCAGAAAGAGTGTTAAGAGCATTGGTAAGCACATTTACTTTACCAAGAAGTTGTGCAGAACGCTCTTTTGCCTGTTCAAGTAAAGGGTTTAGCTTTATTTCAAGATCTTTGAAGCGACGCATAAGTGACTGATATTCATCTATTTCACTTAGAACAATTTCAAGTTCTGCTTTATATTGACTTCGCTCGAGGACTAATACTGAATAGTCAGGGCTAGAGTGCATATCTAGCCTTGTTGTTTGCGTCTTTGGTTTTACTTGTAGGTTTTTGAACTGGGTAGTCTGGAAGTATCGTTTCTTCTGTCCCTTACCTTCGCATTTGAGCCAGTTGTTTTCCATAAAGCGTCTAATCTGTCGGTATACCATGCGCCTGGCTTCGTTCTTGTCGGTACTACCATTATCTGTAGAAACAAAGGCATCTCTTAACTCAACAACTGAAAAACCATTCATTTCTTTTTCAATCAACAGCTTGTGCATCATGGCACTGATTTTAGTAGCACGTTTCATTTACAACTTTCACCAAACAAAAAAACTAAGGATTG
>NZ_JATABG010000129.1:0-8927 GCF_036533755.1 Vibrio sp. M260118
CCACCAAACGCGTTTGGTTGGCTAACATTTAAGTTCTCTTTGATAGCAACCGTCATACCACCGTGAGTAACTGCGGCAGGTTTTAGGCGAACATGTTTACCGACCACAATCGTACCGGTACGCGAGTTAACAATAATTTTCGCCGAGCCATCCGCTGGGTCAAATTCAATATTTTCGATAGCAGATAAGAAAGCGACACGCTGAGTAACATCACGTGGAGCACGAACTTTAACTGATGTTGCATCAACCGCAGAGGCCATTTGTGGGCCAAGGAAGTTATTGACCGCATCAGCCATGCGCTGCGCAGTAGTAAAGTCAGATTCTAGAAGGTTGAAGGTAATGTAGTCGCCACGGCTAAACGGTGTAGGAATTTCACGTTCAACCATAGCGCCACTTGAAATCATCCCTGCGGTAGGGTTGTTGCCGACAATTTTAGAACCATCCGCACCAGTAGCACTAAAGCCACTAACAACAAGGTTGCCCTGGGCAACGGCATAGATTTGCCCGTCAAGACCTTTCAGCATGGTCTGCATCAAGGTACCGCCACGAAGACTTTTTGCCGAGCCAATAGAAGAAACGGTTACATCAATAGTCTGGCCCTGCTTTGAAAATGCAGGCAGCTCGGCGGTAACAATAACAGCAGCAACGTTCTTAGTTTTTGGCTTTGTACCCGGCGGCAATTGAATACCAAAGTTTTGCAGCATCGCATTAAAGCTTTGATCGGTAAAGGGAGTTGATTCTCCAGTGCCCGGTAAGCCAGTCACCAAACCGTAACCCACTAATTGGTTACTACGCACACCAGCGACCTGAGAGACGTCTTTAATACGCGCCGCTTGAGCAGATGTCGTAATGAACATCATACTGGTTAAAAGGAGAAACAACTTTTTCATGACCATACCCTTGTTCTAATCTCTGTGCCCACTTTATGCGCTGCCAAAAAAGCGGCATCAGATGGAATTATAGGGATACATTAAAGAATCGTGCCAAGAATCCAGGTTCTTGCATATCTTGTTGTGTTCCTGTGCCTGAGTACTGAATTCGGGCGTTTGAAATACGGTTCGATGCGATCGTGTTGTCGAACTTGATATCATCAGGACGAATCGTACCACTTAGGCGAATGTACTCATCACCGGTGTTCAATGTTAGCCATTTTTCACCACGAATCACTAGGTTACCGTTTGCAAGCACTTCAATCACTTCAACGGTAATCGAGCCAGAAATACTGTTGCTCTGATTCGCTGCTGCGCTACCTGTGAACTTGTTATCGTTACTTAGGTTGTAAGAAAAATTGTAATCACCGATGTTGAGCTCTTGGCCACCCACTTCTAACGGGTCCATTGAAGCGTCATTATTTTTAGACAAGTCCGCATCTGAGCTTTTAGCCGCCTTAGTGCTTTCATCTAACGTTACGGTAATGATGTCACCTAGCCCACGAGGCTTAGAGTCATCATATAAACTGTTCGCACCTGCGGCATTGAACAGTGAGCCTGTTTCTGCGGCATAATGCTCTGGCTTGTGTTTAGGATGGATTGGAGCCCATGCAGGGTCGCCTGCAACCGGATCGGTACGGTTACGCAAAGTATCGACAATACCAGAGCTCTCTTGCTCTGACTTATCCCCCTCAACCGCATCAACTGTCGTTGTGCCTTGAGTAACATCTGGCGTCTCGATTGGAGGTTCAAACATGGTACAGCCTGACATCACTGCAAAGGTTAAAACTGCGACTATTCGTTTCATTTCATTTCCACCCTAAACCGTAATTACAGCTGCTGGTTAACAAAACTCATCATCTTGTCTACAGCAGAGATGACTTTAGAGTTCATTTCGTACACGCGCTGAGCTTCAATCATGTTCACTAGCTCTTCCGTTACGTTTACGTTGGAAGTTTCAAGCATGGATTGTCTAATATCACCGAAGCCATCAAAACCAGGTACACCTTCTTGAGGATCACCACTTGCTCCCGTTGGCAGGTAGAGGTTCTGACCAATTGGCTCTAGGCCGCCTGGGTTAATGAAGTCTACCGTTGCGATTTGGCCTACAACTTGGTTGTCTTGCTGACCACGAATACGTACCGATACTTCACCATCCGTTCCGACAGTAATACTGATTGCGTCTTCTGGAATAGCGATTTCTGGCTCGAGGGCGTAACCAGCACCAGACGTTACAATCACACCTTCGTCGTTAACCGTGAACTGACCATTACGTGAATAGCCGATGTTGCCGTCTGGCATAAGGATTTGGAAGAAACCATCACCCTCGATCATCATGTCGAGGCTGTTGTTTGTTGTTTGAGTATTACCTTGAGTGTGAACTTTTTGCGTCGCCACAACTTTAGAACCTGCACCTAGCATTAAGCCACTCGGTAACTCGGTGTTTTGTGAAGATTGACCACCTGGCTGATTGATATTCTGATAAAACAGATCTTCAAATACGGCACGGCTCTTTTTGTAACCAACCGTTGATGCGTTCGCCAAGTTGTTCGAAATTGTTGAGATATTGGTTTGTTGAGCGTCTAAGCCCGTTTTACTTACCCATAGTGCCGGATGCATAACCTTCTCCTAGAATCTATTAGCTCATACGAAGCAGAGAATCAGACGACTTGTCCATCTCTTCTGCTGTGCTCATCATTTTTACTTGCATTTCAAACTGACGTTGCAAGTCAATCAGGTTAGTCATTTCGCCAATGGCGTTAACGTTACTACCTTCAATTGCGCCTGTGAGCAGTTTTACACTGGCATCCGCTTCGTATGCCGCATTAGGATCTTTTGCACGGAACAAGCCGTTGACATCTTTGAATAGTGATTGGTTATTGGTCGCAGTGAGCTTGATACGGTCGACAACTTCAATCGCATCGGCTGGAGCGCCTTGCGGTACGACTGAGATAGTGCCGTCGTTGCCGATTTCAACTTTGCTCAAAGGGATTGGTAAAGTAATTGGAGCACCAGTCTCACCAAGGACTAGATTGCCGTTGCCGCTAGTTAGCAGGCCATTGGCATCAATTTTTAGATTACCGTTACGCGTTAAGCCCTCTTTGCCTGTTTTATCGAGCACAGAGATCCAGCCATTGCCTTGGATAGTGACATCTAGGTCACGGCCAGTGGTAATCACACTACCTTGTTGGAAATTATGGCCCGGACGCTCTGTCATGCTAAATACGCGGCTAGGAAGACCATCGCCATACGCTTGCATTGAACGAGCTTGCGCCAAATCAGCACGGAAACCCGTGGTACTGACGTTCGCTAAGTTGTTTGCTCTGAGCTGCAAAGCCTGCATATTTTGCTTGGCGCCGCTCATCGCGAGAAACAGTGCACGATCCATAATTTGCTCCAAAAATCACAATTCAGATCAATAAAAGCAAGGTACGTGCCAACTTTAAAAATACTTATTTATCAGATTATTACCAGTAAAACGGCAACGAGGACAAGATATTTATGGAAGGTATTGCCGTAGTGGCAACAATAGCAAGCTGATCATTGCCACCAGCTTGCTATTCAGATGATTGCGATATTTTGCAAAAATTGGCTTATACCCAAAATAATTGGAGTTGCAGCGCGGCAACAAGACAATTCAGCCCTTTGAGTATAGATACACTATATGATTAGGGTGAATTGTCGCCGTTAACAAAGCTGCAGCTTCAAGAATGAAGGGTATAGTCAGATTAGCGAATCTGCAATATATTCTGTTGCGTTTGGTTATGTACTTCTAGCGAACGTGAGTTAGCTTGGAAGTTACGTTGTGCAGAGATCAAGTCAACAAGCTCTTGAGTCATATCGATGTTCGATTGCTCTAGAGTACCGCTGCTGATGCTACCGAATGAACCTTTGTTTGACTCACCCCAGATCTTGTCACCAGAGAACTGAGTCGAATCCCACTGAGTGCCACCCTTCTTGTCCAAACCCTGCTCGTTAGCTACACGAACAAGAGAAACGCGACCAAGAGTAATGTTCTCACCGTTCGAGTAAGTACCTAGCACGCTACCGTTCTCATCAAAGTCAACTTTGGTCAAGAAGCCTGTCGTCGCACCATCTTCGTCAAACTTAGTTAGCTCAAACGGCGCCGCAAACTGAGTTGCACTGTCTAAGTTAAAGTTCAGAGTCTGGTTTACGTCTGCACCGTTTAGATCGATTGGGTTAGCACCCGCCCCTAAAGGTTCAGAAACAATATTTTGACCATTGTTGAGGCTAGCTAGAGTACCGTCATTGTTGAACTTCATACTATGACCGACATGACCAGTAGGCGACGAAACGTCTCCACCAACAATGTTAACCGGCTTCTCACCTGCACTATCAGTAACTGTGTAGTAAGTTTGCCAAGTGTTAGGCTGATTCTGGTCTTTTAGGTAGTAAGTTGTCATCTTGTACGATTGACCCATAGAGTCATAGACCGTAGAAGAGGTTGAACGGTTGTAGGTTTCAGGATCTGTGAAATCAAACAGGGTAGGATCTTTCAGATCACCATTGGCTGGCAAGTTGACGCCGACTTCAATGTTTGCAGTCTGCTTCGGTTTACCGAACTCTTTTGGAATGTTGATTGGCGAAGGCTCGTAAGACAGAACATCACCGGTATCCTTGTTCACTTGATAGCCCAACAAAAACTCGTCATTCGACGTAACCATGTAGTTATCTTTGTTTAGATGAAAAGCACCATTACGCGTTAACTCATTGGTTGTTGGCGTTAGTCGATCTTTTGCTACCGCAAAAAAGCCAGTGCCGCTGATACGCAAATCCATTGGGTTATTAGTATAGATACTAGAACCTTCATGGAATTGCTGAGCAACTTTTTGAGCTTGTACACCTTGTCCAGGTGTTGTTTTAGCGTGAGTAAAAAGTGAGTTTGAGTAAACATCGCCGAACTCAGCACGAGACTCTTTGAAGCCAAAGGTGTTCGCGTTCGCAATGTTGTTACTGGTTGTGTTCAGATCTAACTGAGCTGCGGATAAACCGCTTAATGCAACATATGACATTCCAAATTCTCCTATCTAGCTAGCTTGTCTACACGAAGTAGAACTACGCTTTGCCAACTTCTAGTACTTCAGCAAGTCGAACTGGCGACTCAAAGCCAGCCAGATTGAGTAGTACGTTACCATCGCCTTTACCTAAGAGAACGCTATTTACATTTGCGTAGGTCGAAACCTCGAACTCTGTAGACTTGCCATCAAGTAAGCCCGCTGCTTTCACATTGTACTTACCTGCCGGCAATGGATTACCGTTTTGATCTTTGCCGTCCCATTCAACACGATTGTCACCTGACGGTTTCGAACCGACATCAAAGGTTCGGACTAGCTGACCCATTTGATCCTCCACTCGCACCATCAAGTTATCGACAGGTTGAGGAAGTTTCACCATCGCAGCCATTGCGCCGTCATCCGCTTTCACGCCACCTGCTCCTGGTACGAGAACATCTCGACCGACAAGTGAAGAGGCTTGAAGTGCTTGGTTAGATGTCATCGAAGCATTCAGCGTTTCAAACTGATTGTTCATTTTACCGATTCCATCTACCGTCGCGAATGACGCCATTTGTGCAATCATCTGGTCATTACTAACCGGCTTAAACGGGTCTTGCTGGGCAAGCTGCTTGGTGAGCAGAGATAAGAAGTCTTCTTGCTTGAGGTCTTGCTTACCTGTTGTCTCATTGGGCTTATTCTTGTCCTGAAGCTGTTTAAGCTGGTCTATATAGGACAAGCCGCTTTGACCAACATTATTAATGCCATCGGCCATAGTTACCTCCTATCCTTATTGACCCATCTGCAGCGTACGCAGCAGCATTTGTTTGCTTGCATCTGCTAGTTGCACGTTCGTTTGGTAAGAACGTGAAGCAGAAATCATGTTAGCCATCTCTTCCATCACATTAACGTTAGGCTTATAGATATAACCTTCGTCGTTTGCGAGAGGATGGTCAGGGTTGTACTCCGCATCAAGCGGCTTATCGCTTTCAATAATACCCATCACTTTCACTGGCACTGAATGGTCGCGGCCATACTTTGCCTTACTTAACTCCGCACCGAACACAGCATGACGGGCTTTGTAAGTATCTTTCGCAGAGCTAGAGATACTATCCGCATTTGCCAAGTTACTTGAGGTCGTATTTAGACGAACAGATTCAGCGCTCATGGCAGAACCAGTTACATTAAAAACATTGAATAAGCTCATCAGTTACCACCTTTAATTGCTTTAGTTAAGTTCTTGAATTTACTTCCTAAGAAGTCAAGTGAGGCTTGGTGTCTGATCTGGTTTTGCATAAACAAGTTACGCTCTAAATCCACATCCACCGTATTGCCGTCACCCGTGTCAGGTTGTGTTGGAAGACGATACATTACTTCCCCTGTCACCTTAGTAGAGGCAGGAATATGCCGACTATCGGTACGACTAAGCCCAATGCTTGCCTCCGATGTTGCCGCCTGCAAAGCCCTTTGAAAGTCCATTCCTTTCGATTTGTAGCCAGGTGTGTTCGCTTGAGCAATGTTGGTGGAAATCACCTCAGCATTGCGCTCACGTACGCCCACCGTGTGTTGGTGGATACCTAATGCATTGTTAAAAGAAATAGCCATGTTGACCTCTACTCAAGAACTGACCGTTACTATTAAACTTAAAAGCAATTAGCGTACCAACTTTAAAAAATTTGCAACGCAGATGCTTTCACTTAGATATTTAGCAATATATACGCCAACTAATAGGGCGCATTTAGCTAGAGAGTTTGGAGTGACTCGTAAAAAGTATACAAGCAAATAAAGATGGTAGGGAAAGAGTGGATACAAAAATGCCTAGCGATCGGCTAGGCATTTATTAAGAAGAACGTCGGTTACTTGAGCTTGTAGATGATGCCAGGATTACACCTAACCATCTCAAATCGATCGGTTAGGCCAGTCAGTGACTCCGATGCTCCAAGCAGTAGATAGCCGCCAGGGTTAAGGCTATTGGCCATTTGATTAAGTACCTGAGACTTCATATCTGGTGAGAAGTAGATAAGTACGTTACGACAAAAGATGATGTCAAACTTACCTAGCAACGCATAACTGTCCATTAGGTTTTGCGGACGGAAATTAACCAAGCGCTTTACATTGTCCTTCACCTTCATGCGACCATCACCGGCATCTTCAAAGAAGTTACGTCGACGTTCAGGCGATAATCCTCGCCCTAACGCCAAATTGTCATAGACACCAGCGCGACACATATCCAGCATGCTAGCAGAAATATCAGTCGCGGTTATAGACACGCTCGGCAACATACCTGGCTTACGCTGTTGCGTTTCCAGAATCGTCATCGCCATAGAGTATGGTTCTTGGCCTGAAGAGCTCGCTGCCGACCAAATTTTAATTGGTCGTTTGTTCGCTGCCGCTTCCGGCAAGAGTTTATTGGCAAGCACTTCAAACGGATAAGTATCTCGAAACCACAGCGTTTCATTAGTTGTCATGGCATCAACAGCGGCAACACGCAGTTCACGGTTACGTCCAGTGACTACATCTCTAAGTAAATCAGACAAAGTCGCCAACTTAAACTTGGTAACTAGTGGGCTCAATCGGCTTCTAACCAAATATTGCTTGCTGTCACCGAGCACAATACCGCATTGTGACTCTAAAAATCGGCTAAAATCACGATACTCTTGATCGCTTATAGTTATCGCTGTCATTAACTTCTCTTTATTCTGTAAGTGCGGATTTCACCGCATTACCAAGCTCATCTGGGTTGAATTTCGCGATAAAGGAGTTCGCTCCTACACGCTCAACCATTGCTTGGTTAAATACACCACTGAGTGATGAGTGAAGAATAACATATAAATCTTTAAGATCGGGATGACGTCTTACTTCAGCAGTTAAAGTATAACCGTCCATCTCTGGCATTTCGATATCAGAAATAACCAAAGAGATCTGATCGTAGATACTGCCCTCTGCGGCCATCTCGACGAGTTTCTCATACGCTTCTTTACCGTCTTTCACTGACACGACTTCAAAACCAAGTGACGTGATAGCGCGTTCAACCTGCTTTCGTGCAACCGTTGAATCATCGGCAATAAGTATACGACGAACAATCTCTTTTTCTGCTTCGACCTGAGCAATTTCCTCACCGATTGAAGAGTCCATTGTCTCATCAATTGGCGCGATTTCTGCAAGAATCTTCTCTACATCGAGAATCTCAACCAGTTCGTTGTCGATATTTGTCACTGCAGTCAGATAGTTAGCTTTACCAGCTCCTTCTGGTGGCGGTAAAATTTCTTCCCAGTGCATATTGATAATACGCTCGACTGAAGTGACCAAAAACGCTTGCATCGTTCGGTTAAATTCAGCAATAACAACGAACGCTTTATCAACGTCAGTAGTTGGGCGACCACCAATCGCTAAGCTGAGGTCGATAACAGAGACAGTATGGCCTCGGATATGCGCCACACCTTTAACAAGGTGGTGTAAGTTTGGCATTGAAGTAAGCTTAGGGCACTGAAGTACCTCTTTTACTTTAAATACGTTGATTCCGTAACGTTGACGCCCCATGAGGCGAAAAGTTAGGAGTTCTAATCGGTTTTGACCGACGAGTTGCGTACGCTGATTCACAGAATCAAGAATACCCGTCATAAGCTCATCTCCATCTCAAACTTAAATGCTAAAAAAAATGGTAGCCTACTAATGGCCATGTGAAACTTTAGAGAAACAGAATGAAATACTATAAATCACACTTATGCTCTTTTTCCATAACTAATTGTAGAGCTTTCTATAAAAAGTTTTGTAAGTCTATCGGCTTTTTGTTCTTTTTCTTTAGTTTTTCAGCGACATCGGCAACAGAAAACCAAATTCAACTCATTAAACAGGCCGCAGAAGAGTACATTCTGGCAACAATTGAGTGGCCTACCGGAGGTACGCTAGAGGCAAACGCAACCAACTTGGACACGCGGATCTTTGCCACAGACTGCCCTGCACCGCTAAAAAGCTCCTCTTCATC
>NZ_JATABG010000130.1:0-8910 GCF_036533755.1 Vibrio sp. M260118
ATGATCTTGGTCTGGTTAACCTCGAGCATATAAGGACAGGGTACGTGTTCAGCAATTATGCTGAATGGAAGTGTGCATGAGCCGTATACGAGGCCCGTACGTACGGTTCTGTGAGAGGGATGAGGCGGCAACGCCTCACCCTACTCGATATTTTAGGCGCTATGCTGGTGGTATTTCACGATAGCGGCGGCGTCGGTACTCATTTACTGGCGTAAACTCCGTTCCTCCTTCTTGCTCTCGCAAAATACTCCAGAGCATATCGCTCTAAAATGTTGCTCGTTAGGTAACAAAAAAGCTGATGTTTTTACATCAGCTTTATTTACTCTCGCACCTCTGAGCTCAGCGTTCCTTACTATCAATACTGCTCTTCTGACCAGCCGTCTGAATCAGACATATCTGGTGCACCGGGTATGGTGTTCTCTTCGTCAGCCCATTCGCCGAAATCAATCATTTGGCACTGCTTACTACAAAATGGACGGAAAGGGCTCTGCTCGCCCCAAGTGACGTTTTGACCACATTGTGGGCAAGGAACGATGGTAATTTTTGACATGGTGTTTCTCTGAACGTAAATCGACGTATTGGCTTAGTATAGCGCGGATAAAGAGTGAGTGGTTAGCTACAAACAGCGAGCTTAAACTCAATGTTAGCGACAGAAGCTTGCCCAGATTCAAACTCAATAAACTTGATAGCAAAGCGGTTCTTATGACCAGAAATCATTGGGAACACACCAAAATGCATCGGAATCTCTAAGCGAAGAATATTGGCGTCTTCAGCATCACTTTGGTAGAAGCCAGCGTTGGCTTGAATCGCTTGGAAGTGACCCGTCTCACGGGTGAGTTTTAGCCACAGTTTCAGGGCTGCTGCAAGTGGTCTTAGGGTTGATTGCCACTGTGATGCATCCGCTTGCTTCTTCTCAAGTGGAAGGTGTTGCCAATGATGCAGTGCTGGGAGGTCGAAGCAGCACGAGCCACCAGGGAGATTGAATCTTTGTCTAATGGCACTGAGGAAGCGATCCTCTTTTAGGCTCTGACCAAAGCGCTCTGCGCCCATTAAATCACTATGAACAGCATCCACTTCACTCAAGATGTTTTGCAACATCTCTTGATTGACGCCCTCAACGTTGAGCCAAGAGCGATAAGCGAGTCGCTGCTTTTCGATATCTTTAGCTAGTTCGCTTTTGAGCTGGATTTGCTCGAAGATCTCTAACAGATCAAACAGCGAGCGATAGAAGATCAAATGCTGCATATCATCACTAAACTGAGCCGCAACTTCCAGTTGATTAAGCAAAGCTTCAACACGGAGGTAGATGCGAGTTTTTTCGTTTAGCGGATGTTCAAAATAGTGAGTGGTCATCAATATGCAGCTCTAGGTTGTTCAACCTTTATTCTCACCGATTTGCCCTAGTGATTTCTAGGAACTTTTTATGTAATTCTGTGATTTGATACAAAAGTTTTTGGTTTTCTGTATTATTTTTAACCACATAATCTGCAATGGAAAGTCTCTGTTGTCTTGTCGCTTGTGAAGAGAGGATAGCTCTCGCCTGTTCAACATCTACCTTGTCTCGCTCAACGGTACGTTGAACTTGTGTTTCTTCGTCGACATCAACCACTAATACTTTGTCTGCCAAAGATTGGAGATTGTTTTCGACCATTAACGGGATAACTAGTAGCGCGTACTCAGATTGAACCTTAGCTAAGTCAGCCAGCATCTGAGTTCTAATCATTGGATGGAGTAAGTTGTTTAACCACGCTTTTTGCTCTGGTTGGCTAAAGATAATCTCTCTTAACTTAGCGCGATCTAATGTTCCATCTTGCTGAATAACCTCTCGACCAAAATGTTGTTCTATCGCCTTTAAGCCTTCACTTTCGGGCTCAACAACTTGGCGAGCAACCACGTCTGCATCGACAATCTCTATGCCAAACTCTTGATGAAATAGGTTTGCGACGGTTGTTTTCCCGCTGGCTATGCCACCAGTAACGCCAATAACCAGTGCCATATTAGATTCCTAGAAAGTTACTGAAATACCAGTTGAGGATAGCGTCACCCCACATCATGCTGATCCAACCTGCAATGGCGAGGTAGGGGCCGAACGGGAACGCTTTGTCTATGCCTTGGCTTCTCAGTCTCACCTGGATGATACCGAATACAAGCCCGACTAAAGAGGAGAGGAGAATGATCATTGGCAGGTATTGCCAGCCAAGCCATGCCCCTAATGCAGCAAGCAATTTGAAGTCACCATATCCCATGCCCTCCTTGCCCGTAGCCAACTTAAACAACCAGTAGACTAACCACAAGGATAGATAGCCAGACATTGCTCCAATCACTGAATCTTGTAATGACACTGGACTTATTTCAAACAGAGCAAGGGCGATCCCAGCCCAAGTTAGCGGAATTGTTAGCTGATCTGGTAGCAGCATGGTATCGAGGTCGATAAAGGTCGCTGCGATTAAAGTGAAGGTGAAAAATAGTAACGCCACTGCGAAGTAACTGAATGCAAACTGGTGAGCAACCAAAAAGCATAACCCAGCAGTTAGCAGCTCGATGAGAGGGTAGCGGGCGCTAATCTTGTTGCTGCATTGGTGGCATTTACCTTTGAGGATAAGCCAGCTCATTAGCGGAATATTGTCGATCAGTCTTATCGGCGTATTGCACTTCGGGCAAGTAGAGTTTGGCACACTAAGGTTGTATGTCCCTTCTGGAGGCGTGATCTTGTATTCTGGAAAACTTTCGGCGCACTCTGCTCGCCATTCTCGCTCCATCATGATTGGAAGGCGATGAATAACAACATTTAAAAAGCTACCAACGATCAGACCCAACACAGTTGCTAAAGTAGGGAAAAGCCAAGGATAGAAATGAAAAACGTCCATATACGGGTCTGCGAGTTAGTTAAGGTTCATTTGGATGAGTTGTGTATCTTATCCTAAGACACTCATTAAGTTAAAGATAGGCAAGTACATAGCGATAACCAGTCCACCGATGACGACACCGAGGAAAACAATGATTAAAGGCTCTAAGATTTTGCCAAGATTATCGACGGTGTTATCGATTTCGAACTCATAGATATTGGCAATTTTGTACAGCATTTCGTCGAGGCGACCTGACTCTTCACCAATCATGACCATTTGCAACACCATCTCAGGGAACAATCCAGAGTTGCGCATTGCTATGTAGAGCGGTACGCCCGCTGTGGTGTCGCGCGTGACGATTTCGAGCCCAGTTTGAAATTGCAGGTTAGATGTATTTTGTGATGACGCTTTCAATGCGGTCAGAATTGGAATGCCAGCATTAAAACTGGTTGCTAGGGTGCGGCTAAACCTAGCAATAGAAGCCTTGGTAAGCATCTTGCCAATCAGTGGGGCTTTTAACTGCAGCTGATTGATGAGCTTTTTGGTGGTGTGAGATTTTGTATAGGCAAGCTTAACTGTGACTAAGAATATAAATACTGCTGCGAGTAGGTGGAGGCTATAGGATTGGACCAAAGAGGCCAAAGCAATCACTTGACGAGTGAACCAAGGCAGTTGAGCACCAAAGTCATCAAACATCTCTTTAAATTGCGGAATGACGACTGTGAGTAGAAGGTAGGTCACTAGCAATGAAGTGACGATCACTGCGGTTGGATAAATTAACGCTTTTAAGATTTTGGCATTCAAGCGTTCCGACTTTTCTCTATGGGTGGCGATTCGGTCGAAGACCTCCGCGAGATTACCGGTTTGCTCTCCGGTGGCAATTAAATCAATATAGAAGGAGTCAAACAAAGGGCTCGCTTTCTGCATGGTATTGGCGATCGGCTGACCTGACTCAATCCCGGAAATTAAATGGGCAAGTAGCGCTTTCATTGCCGGTTTTTGATAGCTGTGGGTTACGAATTTTAAGGCTTGAACAATTGGGACGCCAGTTGCCAGCATGACGCTCAGCTGGCGAGTAAAGACTGTAATCTCCTTTTTGTCGATAGCTTGGGTAAGTCGAGCAACAAAGGAAACTGGCTTCTGCTTTATAGATCTCAGGGTAATCGACTGTGAGTTAAGCTGAGTCCTTATTTGCGCTTCCGATATGGCTAACGTGCTACCAGCAACCCGTTTACCTCTGTTGTTGATACCTATCCAGCGATATTTTTTGAGTTGGTTTTCTGAGCGCTTATTCATTGCGAGTCCTACCTACAGAAACAACACGCGTTGAAGCTCTGTATAACTGGTGACTCCTGCGAGCAGAGTTTCTATCCCGCTCTGTTTTAGCGTCTGCATTCCTTGGTTTTTGGCTGTTTGTTCAATCGTGAAAGCATCCGCTTGTTGGTTGATTACTCTGACTATCTCAGGGGTAAAACTCATCGTTTCACAAATTCCAATCCTGCCTGAGTAGCCGTTGCAACAATCGCTACAGCCTTGCTCATTGGCTTGATATACCTTTGTGCCCTCTACGAGTTCCAAATTTTGGCAAATGCTTGGCTCAAGAATATGTTCTTGTTTACATCGCTGGCATAGCTTACGTGCCAGCCGCTGAGCGATGATTAAATTCAGAGAGGAGGAGATATTAAACGGAGAAATGCCCATTTGTTGCAGCCGTACAATACTCTCAGCGGCCGAGTTAGTGTGCAGCGTTGAGAGAACTAGGTGTCCGGTTTGGGCGGCTTTGACGGCGATTTCAGCGGTTTCAAGGTCGCGTATCTCACCGACCATAACGACATCGGGGTCTTGACGTAGGAAAGCTCTTAACGTTTGGGCGAAGTCGAGCCCAATTTTGGGGTTAATTTGTACCTGGTTGATACCGGTTAGGTTGATCTCAATCGGATCTTCAGCGGTCGATATGTTGATTTGTGATGTATTGAGTTGTTTAAGCCCTGCGTAAAGAGAGATGGTTTTACCACTGCCTGTTGGGCCTGTCACCAAGATCATTCCTTGTGGCCTAGCAAGAGCATTTCGAAATAGAGTTAGCTGATTTGTGTTGTAACCAAGTGACTCAATACCAAGTTGAGTATGCCCGTTGTCGAGCAGGCGCAGTACGATCTTTTCACCCCACAAGGTCGGTAGCGTTGAAATGCGTATATTGATCGACGTTTCAGAGCTAAGCTGCAGTTTCATTCGACCGTCTTGGGGGAGTCGGCGCTCAGCAATATCGAGTTGAGCGAGAATTTTTAGCCTAGCTGAGAGGCGTCGGCTCAACGTGTGGCTCGGTTGTTCAGTTTCTACTAACAGGCCATCACAGCGAAAACGGATTCGATAGGAAGACTCATAGGGTTCAAAATGGATATCAGACGCTCCCTTTCTGACCGCATTGAGCAAAACCTGATGAACATATCGGCTTACGGGCGAATCGTCACCACTGAGATCGTCACCGGTGTCTATCTCATCTTCTGTGAGGTCTATTAGTCTGGACAGCTCATTCGCTTTCACCTCGATCGGTGATGTCGAGTCATCCAGCGTAATCGCACTGCCGTACAAACGACGTATTACACCTTGTAGCGTTTTAGCTTCGGCCAGTACAACCTCAATTTGTTTGCCGGTCGCAAAACCAAAATCCGCTTCAACGGCTAAGTTTGTTGGATCACTAACGGCAATCAATAGTTGGTTGTCACTCTGCCGTATCGGGATTGCGTTGTGCCTGATGACGAGATCTTTTAAGCCAATCTGCCGACATACCGATTGGTAATCATAGTTAGTGAAATCAATCACCGGAAGGTCAAAAAGGTGTGAAAGGTGGGCGGTCAATTCGTGGGGTTTAAACCAATTTAGCTTGAGTATGGCTTCTAGGGCGGATTGCTCTGAGTCGTCGATGACTTCGCTCAGCCTTGCTTCCTGAGCATGGTCGATTAGCAAAGCTTGGCGAAGAACGGCAGGTAAGCGACTGTTCATCTATTGGGAGCAACCATCTAGTTGTGGAACGGCTCCTGCAGTTTGACAGGACCATCCTGTCTCCGCGTCACGTTCATAGGTAATTGTATCACTGCTGCCCATTGAACTCCGTGCGCCAAAGGTGAATGTTAGGTTCGGTTTTGCATCAGAGTCTTCGCCAACGATGGACGAGGCAATGGCGCCTAATCTGTTGGAGTCAGCGGTAATTCCTAGATTGGTTAGCGTGGCGGCTGAGGCGGTGCCGTTGGCTTGATAAAAGACTTCTGCCGGAGATATTAACCCCTTTAGTGTCGCTAAAGCGGATGCTGCTTCAGATTGTCGAACGTAGTTTTGATAAGCAGGCATAGCGATAGTTGCGAGCACACCAATGATGGCCACGACTATCATCAGCTCGATTAGGGTAAAACCTGACAGTTTTTTGCTTGGTATTGCTTGCATTGTTCCTCTCCATCGAACGATTGTGATAACAAAGGAGAGAATAGGTAGCGAGCACCTGAGCGAAAATACGGCTTGGTTTGGTTTCCGAGTGGTTTAGGAAAAAATACTACTTGGTTGCATCAATAGCGAGGGGGAGATTAAGACTAGGGACAAAATTTGGTGCAAAGCTTTAGATACAAAAAAGAGGCACTAAGCCTCTTTCTCACAATTATAAATAGTCATGCTTATTTAAAGCGCATCGACAAGTCCATGGCTCTCAGGTGCTTAGTTAGCGCACCAACCGAGATGTAATCAACACCGGTTTCTGCGAATTCACGTATCGTCTCTAGGGTAACATTCCCCGAGTTTTCGAGTGCTGCACGGCCTGCATTAATTTTAACGGCTTCACGCATCATGTCGGTCGTGAAGTTGTCTAGCATGATAATATCCGCCCCGGCATCGATCGCTTCTTGCAGCTCTTCTAAGCTCTCTGTTTCGACCTCAACGGGCTTACCAGGGTTAAGCGCTTTGGCTGTTTTGATGGTTTGAGTAATACCACCATTGGCGATGATATGATTCTCTTTGATTAGGTACGCATCAAATACACCAATACGATGGTTGTATCCACCACCACAAGCGACGGCATATTTCAGAGCGCTACGCAGGCCTGGGATGGTTTTACGCGTATCTAGCAGTCGACAGTCAGTGCCTTCGATCTCTTTTGCGTATTGAGCAACAAGAGTCGCACAGCCAGACAGCGTTTGAATAAAGTTCATTGCATTGCGCTCACCAGTAAGCAGCGCTCTTGCTGGGCCAGTTAGTGTACAAAGCACTTGGTTTGGCTCTACTTTATCGCCATCTTGCACATGCCACTCAATGCTAACTTCACCGCCAAGTTGTTTAAACACTTCGTCAGCCCAGGCTTTGCCACAGAACACACCATTTTCACGGGTAATAATGGTCGCCACGTTGTGTGCGTCAGCAGGGATCAGACTTGCGGTAATATCAGCAGCAGGGTCAAGTGTTCCACCAAGATCTTCCTTGATTGTATCCGCTACGGCACGGGTAATCTCTAAAGGAAGTTGCTGTTTCAAATATTCGAGGCGTTCTTGGCTGTTATGTGTGTTTTTCATCGCAAATCTAATACGCAGTTGAACAAGAGGTGGGAATGATACGCTGACTGAGAGTGAAATTCAGCCATTATTCTCGCATTTCATCGCCAAAGGGATAAAATCTCAGGATGAGTCATGATCATGAGCCCACAAATGATAGATAAAAATGGCTGGTATAGCCAAGCTCGGCATGTGCCTTCGCCTTTCTTCGACCAACGCACAGACAGCAGTGATATTTCGCTTTTAGTGATACACAACATCAGTTTGCCGCCTGGTCAGTTTGGTGGTCCCTACATTGAACAGTTTTTTACGGGGCAACTTGACCCTGATGAGCACCCTTTTTTTAGTGTAATACATAAAATGGGTGTTTCAGCCCACTGTCTAGTCCGACGTGATGGAGAGGTGATTCAGTTCGTGCCTTTCACTGCCAGAGCATGGCATGCCGGTGCGTCGAGTTTTGCTGGAAGAGAAAGGTGCAATGACTATTCGATAGGGATTGAGCTAGAGGGAAGTGATTATGTCGCTTATACTGAAGCGCAGTACCAAGCGTTAACTAAGCTTACTCAGCAGATCCAAGTAAGCTATCCAAAGATTACTGTGCCTCGTATTACTGCCCACCAGTACATTGCCCCTTTGCGAAAGACCGATCCGGGCTTAGTGTTTGATTGGGGAAAGTATAGGGACGGACTGCGTCCTTAGCAATAGGATCGGACTTCGTCCTTCGCGAACGAGCTGCGCTCTATGGAACGCTTAGCTACGAGAAAACTGGACTTTATACCTCAAGCAAAGTGGATCAACTTTAGTTTGACAGTTCTCCGTAGGGCGAAGCCCGTTCCCGCATCCGTTTCTACAGCGTCTCTTGATACTCAACTAGAATTTGCTCAACCCAAGTAGCAATGCGCTCGTCACTGAGTTCGTATTGAGAGTCTTCATCTAGAGCAAGACCAACAAATTGGCTTTCATCTTCAGTGAGTGCTTTAGACGCTTCAAACTCATAGTTATCGTCGTTCGGCCAGTAGCCAACAAAGTTAGCTCCGGTCTTCTTCAACTCGTCGTGAAGTAAACCCATAGCATCCAGATACCATTCGCCATAACCTTCTTGATCGCCTAAGCCGAACAGCGCGACGGTTTTGCCACTTAGCGACACGCCATCGATTTGATCCCATAACTCATTCCAGTCTTCTTGGATTTCACCAAAATCCCAGGTAGATATACCTAAAATTAGAAAATCATAATCTTCCATTAGGGAGAGTGGTGACTCCTTAACGTTGTGAACATCAACAAGCTCTTCACCAATGATAGCGCGGATTTTCTCTGCTGCCATTTCTGTGTAGCAAGTGGTAGAGCCGTAAAATAGACCGATTTTCATAGCATTGACTGTTGTTTAGCGAATTGATGGTGGATTCTAACCACAAAATGGCGAGCTTTGCAGCGAATATCCACTTTGAAGCGCATTTTTTATGGCTTTATTGTTTTGTGACACTTACATTGGGCGCAGAACAAAAGATAGAGGTTTGCCGTGTCACAACAATTGT
>NZ_JATABG010000131.1:0-11099 GCF_036533755.1 Vibrio sp. M260118
AACGTGCCAACAAGCAAATTTTTGTTCGCTGTTGTTGCGGCGACAGGTTTATGGACCGCACTTATTTTTGGTTCATTCTTCCAGCTCGGCAATGTGCAATGGCTGCAGCATAACCTTTCTAGTTGGTTACTCATTCCATTAGGTCTGTGCGTCATGCTGCTGCTCAACAACATAATGACTAAAACACTTTTAAGGGACACTTATGACACAGCTCGCTAACGTAGAGATGATTCCACAGGGAAGAGTAAATGCGGGTATGCCCATTCTTCACCAGCCAAAGCGAGTAATATCTCCGTTTGAATTTTTACCGACTTGGTTTTTCTATACACCAGTTGTGTTGCAAAGCGCATTTTTGAGTTTGCGTCATAGAGATTGGGCTTTGCCTCTAATCGCTAATCCTGCCATCAAACTCAGTGGTATGGTCGGTGAATCAAAGCACGATATTTTTACTTCAGCGGGCGAACAAACCAATACATGGATATTACCGTTTGTCACGTTAACCAAAACTCAAGTCTGTGGAGAGGAGCTACTCGGTGAGGCGAAAGCCCAGCTTGAATATGCCAATTTGACTTACCCGTTGGTCGCAAAGCCAGATTTAGGTTGTCGTGGTGTGGGTGTAAAACTCATCCACTGTGATGAACAACTGCAAGATTATATCGACACCTTTCCCGTATCGGGTCGTTTCTTACTGCAGAAAAAGTCCCAATACAGTGCTGAAGCTGGTGTATTTTACGTTAAGCAACCCGGAGAATCAAAAGGGAAGATTATCTCTATTACGCTGAAATACTCTCCGCGAGTCATCGGTGATGGTCGCTCGACGCTTAAACAACTTATTGAACACTGCCCAAGAGCGGGCAAGTTACAGCACCTATATCTTCCTCGTCATACTGAACATCTTGATCTTGTTGTTGAAGATGGGGACGAGTTTCAGTTGGCATTTGCGGGCAGTCACTCTCGCGGGGCGATCTTTCGTGATGGCAATCAGTTCATTACAGAGACGCTTGAAGAGAAACTCGATGAGGTGTTAGGTGACTTTGAAGGATTCAACTATGGGCGTTTGGATATTAAATTCCGCGACATCCAAGCTCTAATGAAGGGGGAGTGCTTCGACATTTTGGAGATCAATGGTGCGAGTAGCGAAGCGGCGCATATTTGGGATAGCGATACTCCCCTTAGCCACATCTTTACCACCCTGCTGAAACAGTATCGCCTGCTTTATCAGATTGGCTCTAAATATAAAAAACGCGGCCATAACACTCCTACGTTAGGGGCTTTACTGCAGGCTTGGCGTGAAGAGAAAAATCTAACACAACGCTATCCGATGACGGACTAATGGCGACGGAAAGGAATCAAACATGAAAAGTTTAACAACACGTTTTGCTTCAAATACACAGGCGTGCCCGTCCCAAGCTGTGGTCGGTTGTATTGAAACGCTTAATCAAGGTTATGAGTTTCTCGAAACCCTCAACCAACAAGACTATGTCTTTGTTGCCCAGCCTCATGTCAGCAGTTCTATTGGCGAGCATTTTCGTCATTGGCTCGATCTGTTTCATGCAATCAGGCTTGAACCAAGCAAAATTGATTATAACGTGCGTCGACGTGGGCATAGTGTCGAGCGTAACTTGGACATCGCAAAGCAAGAGATCTGTGAGCTGATTGACTGGCTTTGCGAGTTGCCGGCTGATGAGTTACATCAACCCGTTAGTGTTGAAACGGAAGTCATGTTATCGCAAACCTATGTCGAAGAGGTTTCGTCGAGTTTTGTTCGTGAGCTCACTTTTGCTGCTCTGCATGCGACGCACCACTTTGCAATGGCTAAGGTGGTGGCGTCTTTGCGTGGTGTGGAATCCGACAGTCGTTTTGGTGTCGCGCCGACAACGGCAACCTATCAGAGGGCCCAGTAATCATGTGTACATTATCTTGGCTTTATCATGGCAATAACCATTATGAGGTTTATTTTAATCGTGACGAACAGCGCTCTCGTTTGCCTGCACTTGAACCGCAAAGTGTAGTGATCGATGGTGTTCATTGTTTAATGCCGATTGATCCGGTTGGCGGTGGCAGCTGGATTTCTACCAACGAGCATGGTGTTACAGTCTGTTTGCTCAATTACTATCAAGGCACGACACCAAAAGGTGAGTTAAGTAGCAGAGGAAACATCGTTAAACGTCTAGCAAGTAGCTGTTCGAGTTCTACCGTCGATAGTCGCTTGTTGGGCATGGATTTGAGTGCTTTTGCACCGTTTACGGTAGTTTCTTTTGATACCAGACGGACATCCAATGAAACCGTCATGTGGACTTGGGATGGTCAACAGTTGCATCGCTCACATGCATTTGCGCCTATTGTCTCCTCGGTTATCGTGTCTTGTTCTAAACAAGAGATGCATTACCAATCTATCGACAATCATCGCAATGTTGACTTTAGAACAAGCCTGAGCTGCATGGCTAACGACGTTGCTGAACAAGGAGTTTTCAAATGAAAAAGCTATTCGCCCTGCTCATCATGCTATTCAGTTTTCCTACCTTTGCTGCCGATGAAATTTATACCGGAATTTTTAGTAACAAAGCCGTTAGTGGGTATGACACGGTGGCTTACTTTACTGAAGGCAAGCCTGTCAAAGGTGATAGCAAATGGCAGACAGAGTACAAAGGTGCAGATTGGCTCTTTTCCTCACAAGAGAACCTAAACAAGTTTAAAGCCAATCCTGAGGCGTATGCACCGCAATACGGTGGTTACTGTGCGTGGGCAATATCTGAGAAGAATGATTTTGCCTCATCTGATCCAAATCAGTGGGCGATTGTCGATGGTAAGCTTTACCTCAACTATAACGCCGATGTAAAAAGCTGGTGGGATGAAGATCGCGCAGGTCATATTTCTGCGGCAGATAAAAACTGGCCGAGCCTTATTCAGTAAGGCACAAGGAGCTTAGTATGATGGATAGTCCTTTTCGATTGCCGCGAAAAACGCCCTTTGGCATCGGTGAATCTGTCGTTGAGTGGGCGACTGGTCTTACAACTTTAGACTCGCTCTACAGGCGAGAAGCGTTGCCGCAAGACAGTTTTGAGTTTATGCATGCGGCGCTAGAGCGAATTGGTACTCAATACCAAATTGATCACGGTAGCCTTGAGAACATACCCAGTGAAGGTTCGGTTTTGATTGTCGCTAATCATCCTTTTGGTGGAATTGAAGGGATTGTTCTTGCTGCATTGATTTCAAAGGTACGTAAAGATGTCAAAGTGCTTGCTAACGAGTTGCTAAAGCGTATCCCAGAGTTAGATGAACTGTTTATTGGCGTTGATGTGTTTGGCGGAGAGAAAGCCAAACGCACTAATCGACGAGCTATCAACGAAGCGAATCAACACCTAAAACAGGGAGGGGTGTTGATCCTGTTTCCTGCGGGTGAAGTCTCATCTTGGCAAGTCAGTGAAAACAAAATCACCGATAAAGCCTGGAGTAAGTCGGTCGCTAAGTTTGTAAAGCGTGCAGAGGCGACAACGGTTCCACTGTTTATCAATGGCATGAACAGCAAACTGTTTTACCAAGCGGGGCGTATTCATCCACTACTAAGAACAGCGTTGCTTGGCCGTGAGTTGCTGAATAAAAATGGTCAAATCATCTCTGTTTCGGTCGGCAATCCTATCCCTTACAGCGAAGTTAAAGACTTTGAAAGTGACGATGATATCACTCAATATTTCCGCCTCAATACCTATTTGATGGGGAGCATGGGCAGTGAACAGTTGCTAGCTCAGCCCAATGAAAATGCTGAGCCGATTATCGCTCCTGTTTCAGTAGAGTTATTGGAAATTGAACTCAAAGGGTTAGCGTCATACAAACTGCTAGAGCAAGGTGACTTCGATGTTTATTGTGCCCCGACACCGACAATGCCAAGTATCTTGCGTGAGATTGGTCGCGTGCGTGAAGAGAGTTTTCGAGAAGTCGGTGAGGGGAGTGGCCGAAGCTGTGACATTGACCAGTTTGACCAAGAGTACTATCAGCTGTTTGTGTGGAATCGAGCTAATCGTGACTTAGTCGGCGCGTATCGTTTAGGGTTAGTCGACGAGCTAGTGGCGAAAGGCGGCGTTGACTCTCTCTACTCAACAAGCTTGTTCAAGTACGATGAAGCTTTTGTTGAAAGCTTAGGCAAGTCGATTGAGCTAGGACGTTCTGTGGTTGCTAAGTCGTATCAGCGCAATATGCACTCTTTGCTGTTACTATGGAAAGGCATTGCCAGCTTTGTCGAGCGTAATCCAAAATACACCCATCTATTTGGCCCTGTCAGCATCAGTAATAACTATAGCCCAGTTGCGAGACAGCTTATCGCTTCGGTGATGTCGGTTCATTACTATGATAATGAGAAAGCGAAGTTGGTATCGCCAACGACGCCATTAGAAAAAAGTGGTCAGGAGTTTTGGCGTCCGGATATGTTGAGTTCGTTGTCTAAACTGCCACTGCTGTCGAAGGTACTGAGTCGCCTTGACCAAGGGATGGGGCTACCAGTGTTATTGAGACAGTACCTAGCAATGAATGGCAAGCTGGTCTGTTTTAATGTTGACCCAGCGTTTAATTTTGCTTTAGATGGGTTGATAGTGGTCGATTTAACCAAGGTTCCAGTGCGAACGCTTGGCAAGTACATGGGCAGAGAGCAGGCTATAGAATATTTGGCTTGTCACCAAGGTTCTCAACTGAATTGATTTACATTGTAAAACATCATAAAGATTGTCTTTTTTTGCTGGCAGTTTCTTAAACTGGAGACGGATGAAAGCCCTCTATTAGTGCTTTACTATTGGTCGCAGGTGAGCAATTTTGTTCAATTTTTCTGGCGAAGAATCGAGTACCTTAGCTGAGGAATTATGTGAAAGAGTGCTGTTTGGAGGAGAGCGTGGGTAAAGACAATCACTTTATATATACCAATAGCTCGCAGCAGGACGACGTGTCCATGCTGTGTGCAACTATGAGTGATTTTTCTTACGCCAAGCATGCTCATGAAGAGTACTCTATCGGTTTGACTCTCAAGGGAAGACAAGATTTCTTTTGTCGAAGTGCTTTCTATAAAAGTACTCCTGGATGTGTAATGGTGTTTAATCCGGAAGATATTCACGATGGCCATTCAGGTGTGGAGCAAAACTTAGAATACGTCATGCTTTACATCCATCCAAATGAGCTTCATCCTCTGTTTGAAGCTTTAGGACACAAGAAAAATACCACTCTCAGGTTAAGTCAAACATTGTCTGATGATCCGCTTCTAAGGCATCAAGTCTATAGCATGTCTCAGCGTTTGCAGGGAGAGTCATACTCTAAGGTTGAACACGAAGCGGGTTTGTTTCAGTTGGCACAATCAATGACTCGTCTACATGGTAGCCTTGAAATACCTGTACATCGCACTCGCGCTGATAAGCTCTTAGTCAAAGGGAAAGACTATATTTTGGCAAATCTTTCTCATGACTTCTCGATAGATGATGTTGCTGAGGCTGCTAGCATGTCAAAGTTTCACTTCATTCGTGCTTTCCGAGAGCACTTTTGCATAACTCCACATCAGTATGTTTTGAATTGTCGCATCAATTACGCGCGTAAACAGTTGTTGGCAGGGCACAGTGCCACTTTGGCTGCCGTATCCTCAGGTTTTGCTGACGCCAGTCATCTCAATCGTAACTTTAAGCGTGTGTTTGGCATGACACCAAAACAGTTTCAACTTCAATTAAGCCGCTAGAAAAACGGCCTACTGCTCTTTTGGGAGTTATCAATGTCAGAGATCTTCGCCTACGCGATCGGGGTTATGTATACCCCTGGTCCAGTTAATCTTTTAGGGTTACACAGTGGATTAAACCGGAAAACAAACGCACATCTTGGCTTTTTTGCTGGCGTTGGCATGGCGATGTTCATTTTATTTGTCTTGCTGGGGTTTGTTGGGTTGAAGATTGTGAATCCGCAACTACTTCCTTTCGTTAGCTTAGCTGGCTGCCTGTATATTTTGCATATTGCATGGAAAGTTATGGGCTCGAACGTCGAGCTTTCTGGCAGCGAGAGTGGTTTGAAGTCATTGAGTTTTCGAGATGGGTTGTTCATGCAACTGCTCAACCCCAAAGCGTTAGTCGCGACGTTGCCGATATCGACCATTCAGTTTCCAGGCGTTGGTATTACTGGCAGTGCGATCGTCGTGTGGTCAGTCATCCTAGCTGTTTTGGCTTTTGGTGCACCGACTAGCTATTCGATTGCAGGGCTAGTGCTTGGAAAACGAATCTCTAATCCCAGTTACTTTAGAGTGTTTAATTGGTTGATGGCAGCACTGCTGGTCTATGTTTCTCTGACGATTGCTTATGAGCATGTAGTGACTCCGTTGCTTAAATAACTGAGTTGGAACAACAAAAATCAACACGACTAGAGCGAATATAGGCGGACTGTATATACCTTTGAATAAATCCTTCCCGAACGCGCCCTAATCGTTTAAAACTATTTTCATTTGGTCCTCATCCTTTAACTCAAAAATAACTCCCTTATATCGCCAATCTGGTGTCTTAAATTGGCGATTTTAGGGGATTTTAACGTGTTGTTTTTATTGGGTTTGTTTTTGTTGAGAACTCCTCAAGAAATGTTAGGCTTCATTTCTCGTTATTTAGAGGACCCAAACATGGATAAAACCAATCAGATTTTTGAGCAGATAGACTTCTCATCTCAAGACCTGAGTAATGCCATTTTTTCGAACTGTAAGTTTTTTCGCTGTAGTTTTAAGCGCACAAACTTAAGAGACGTGCAGTTTGTTGATTGTATTTTTGTTGAACAGGGAGACCTTGAAGGGTGTGACTTTTCTTATGCCGACTTGCGCGACGCTTCCTTCAAAGACTGTAATGTCGCATTGTCTCTGTTCAAAGGTGCTAACTGCTTTGGAATAGAGCTCAGAGATTGCGATCTCAAAGGGGCGAATTTTGGCCAAGCAAGCTTTGTTAATCACGTATCACATCAAATGTATTTTTGCTCCGCCTATGTCACAGGTTGTAACTTGTCTTATGCGAATTTTGAAAAGCAACTTATTGAGAAATGCGAGCTATTTGAAAATCGATGGATAGGGGCGAACTTACGCGGTGCTTCATTTAAAGATTCAGATTTGAGCCGAGGCGTATTTTCTGAAGATTGCTGGGATCAGTTTAGAGTTCAAGGGTGTGATTTGAGCCACTGTGAGCTGTACGGCCTAGATCCACGCCGAGTAGACCTTTCAGGCGTTAAAATATGCGCATGGCAGCAAGAGCAATTATTGGAAAAGCTAGGTTTAATCGTTGTACCTGATTAGGTAGGGCTTGATGTCATGTGTTGATGCTAAACATTTGGCGTTTATTCATTGGAGAAACTTAATCAAACTGGAAATCAGCTCTCATCTTTTTCAATCTGCCAGGCCTAGACTCATAGGGTAATTTATCTTTAGAGGTAGACAGCAATGAATATAGAACGCCACGGGATTACGCTAGGCATTGAGCGTTTTGGTGAAGATTCACTGTTGGTAATTAAAGCGAGAGGAAAGCTTACGCACCAAGATTACCAAGTGATAGGACCCATTCTAGACTCAACTATAACGGGGTTAGATCAAAAGCGGATAAAACTGCTTGTTGATATTACAGAGTTTTCTGGCTGGGAGCTTAGGGCGGCTTGGGACGACTTTCAGTTAGGGGCTAAAATCGGACTTAACTTCGAGAAAGTCGCTATTTACGGTGATAAGAACTGGCAAAGTTTGGCAGCCAAAGTGGGCAGTTGGTTTGTATCCGGTGAGATGTCGTCCTTTGGAGACTACAAATCCGCAGTAGATTGGCTGTTGGATTAGAGACTTAGTTTAATCGGATATTGGAATTTATATGATTAGGGAAATCACTCGTGCAGACTTTGAGGTATTTGGCCAACATTCTCTGCCGTTATTCAGGCCCAGGAAACCTATGCCTTTGACCCTGATATGACCTTAGAACAGGCATTTTCGCTGTGGTGCGAATCACCATTGAAAGCATTCGCTTTTGTTGAAAATGATATGATTTTAGGGACTTACTACATCAAACCAAACGCAATGGGGCCGAGTAACCATATCTGTAATTGTGGTTATATGGTCTCTAATGAGGCGAGGGGAAAGGGCATTGCTCGCCAGATGTGCGAACATTCGCAGATTATGGCCTTGGAGATCGGATTTAAGGCGATGCAATTCAACAGCGTAGTTTCTACCAATGAAGTGGCAGTTAAACTATGGCAGAAGTTGGGTTTTGACATCGTAGGCACCATCCCTAAGGCCTACAATCACGCGAAACTCGGTCTGGTTGATAGCTATGTGATGTATAAGTGGTTACAAATTTAGCGATTTAATTTCAAACGATTTTGCCATTTGTTCCTAGATCTACAGAAATGAATGTGGTTGATTCAAATTTCAACAATGGTAAGCAGCCTAAATGGGTTCGTCGAACATTACTGATTATAACGGTCATGATTGCCTTACTCCATGCTGCTATCTTCGTGATAATCGTTTATTCTGATGGCATAGATAGTGTCAGTGACGTGTTTAGTACCGTGCTGAGTTTTTGGCTTATTGTCGTTGCGCCGTCATTTTTGCTGTATTGCTATTATAAGACATATCGAGGTTCAACATAATTGACGGCACTGAAAGAATAGGCGAATGCAGGTTTGTCAAACGAAAGCCGGTATTAAAGGACTTGCTCTGTTGTCACCAGTGGTACGCGAGTTGATACGGCATTTAGAGCGATGTTGTGAATCATCTCATCCACTGTTGTGCAGCAGTCCATCATTACCGACACCTTGTATTTCTCTGCCGCTTTTGAAATGGCAGTATGCGTTACGCAATTTTGCGTCATCATTCCACATATAAGTATCTCATCAATTTTGTACTTCTCGAGTACTGCTTCTAGGTTAGTTTTCTCAAAGCTGTCTGCGTAGGTTTTCACTACGATTTCAGAGATTGGCGCTATTGCTGATATATCAGGGTGAATCTCAACCCCTTCAGTGCCTTGGTTAAAAAATGGTGCGATCCCCATCGCTTCGTCAGCAATGTGCTGAACTAGAATCACTGGAATGTTTTCGCTGTTCGCTTTAGTGATCGCAACTTTGATGTTGTTTAGTGTTTGCTCTGTATTCCAAAGAGGATACTTACCTTCTGGGAAATAGTCGTTTTGTAGATCGATAACAAGTAATGCTTTCTGGCTCATCTTAGTTCTCCACTAATGGTGGTTTGTTGTCTTGGTATGAGTGCATTATTGTCAACTTGCGCGATTCTAGTAAGAGTCTAAAATGACATATAAAATGTCAAAAGCGACAAAGTGTGTTTTAGTTCATGAAAAGAGTCTCGGTAGGTATCTGTCAGTATCCGGAAGCGTTGAAGTCAGCTATTTATGGCTTAGAAGAAATGCTATTGATGGCGAACAGGGCTTGCAGTGCGCAAGGGCTAGACGTCGAGTTCAAACCTGTAATCATTGACATCTTAACGCAATTACCCCAAGAACTGGCGGTTATCTTGTTGCCTCCAAGCGCACCTAGTGACTACTATCTCAATCCTGACCAAGAGCTTATTGATTGGCTTAAAAATCAGCATCGTCAAGGTGCTATCTTAGCTTCTGCTTGTGCTGGGGCTTTTATACTCGCTGCAACTGATCTTGTACAAGATAGGTCTGTGACTACGCATTGGGGCTTGTCAGATCTGTTTCACGAGCGGTTCCCTCATCTATCACTGAATACCAATGAGATCTTGATTGATCATGGCGATATCATTACCGCAGGTGGAATGATGTCTTGGCTAGACTTAGGTTTTGAGCTGGTGGCGAAATATGCCTCTCTAAGTGTCATGCGTCATCTCGGTAAGATGCTTGTTGTCGATACTGCTTTGAGGGAGCAGCGTTTCTATCAGCAGTTCAATCCGTCTTTTTTACATGGGGACCCAGCGATTGTCGCGATTCAACAGACTATGAACTTGGACTACGCGAAATCAATATCGATTCAGGCTTTGGCAGCAAAGTTCAACCTCACTGAACGTACTATGCAGCGACGTTTTGTAAAGGCGACAGGCCATAATCCCAACCATTACCTACAGCGTCTTCGAGTGCAGAAGGCGTGTGACTTACTAGAAAGCACACAGATCTCTTTTGAGAGTATCGCCAATCAGGTTGGCTATGAAGATACCAGTGCATGTCGAAAAGTCTTCGTTAAAACCATGGGGTTAACTCCGCGAGAGTTTCGTTCCAGATTCTCAAGGATCGATCATAGGATGGTGCGCAATTAACCGTGAACGATATTAAGTTCAATCTAGCGTTGCGAAAAGAGCCTGCAATCTACAGGCTCTTGTGTTTTATTGGATTGCTGTACAGAAGCTGACATCTGCATGTTGAGTTTGAGGGTCGAAACTATGATAAAGCTCAAAGCATGGGCGATCGTCACACTCTAGCCCAGCCTCGATCGTTTTGTTCATTAAGTCATCCCAAGCTTGCGCATATTGGCTATTTTCAGTGATCATTTGGCGCATAACCGCATATTCTCCGCCGGGGAAATCTTGTAGTTCAATTCCATTGATTACCTCGGTATCGTCTGGAACCATAATACAGATGTCGGTACGGCATTTATCACTCGGGGTGATCTCTGGGTTGTCGTGGTATATGAAGATACATGTATTTTCCGCTAAGCCCTTCATTCCTGCCCACTGATAAAGTCGACCACTGGGTTCTTCGTAACCGACACCATAAGGTCCTGTTACTCGTACATAAGCCAATTTTGTTGCTGCAAAGTTTTGCGTTTCCATCTTGTTGCTCCACGTTGTTAGTTCAGAGCCAGTATACGAATCGCTGGTCGCGTGCGCGTTTCCATTCTTGCGCAGCGTGTGTCCAATCTTGCTGTTTCGTGATAATTCAGAAAACTGCTGATAATTTTCGCAATCACGAAAGGCACTCGGCGTTACTCCATAGTGTTGTTGAAAGGCTTTCGCTAGACTTTGTGAGGAAGAGAAACCATATTCCAACGCGATGTTTAAAATTGGTTGTTTCGACTTAAACAGGTCATCAGCGGCCGATTGCAGTCTCAAGCGCCTGATAAAGTCAGCCAACGTTTCGCCTTGAACCGCTTTAAAGGTGCGGTGA
>NZ_JATABG010000132.1:0-8871 GCF_036533755.1 Vibrio sp. M260118
GGTCTGGCTATCATGCTATGCAGAACGGTCAACAACCTCCGATTGGCTTTTTGCTCGGTAGCCGACGATACACATCTCACTGTGATACCTTTGAACAAGGCCAGATTCTGGATGTCTATGCCGATAAACTGATGGAAGACAGCGGTATGGCAGTATTTAGCGCCCGCATCGAGTTAGACCAACAGACCATTGCAACTTGCCAGTTAAATGTTTACGTACCATCAGAAAAAAAATTACAAGAAATGAAAATCAGGAGTCAACAATGACCCGACAAGTGCTAGTAACAGGCGCAAGCAAAGGCATAGGTAAAGCTATTGCCACACAATTAGCGCAAGATGGCTTTTCCATCGTCGTTCACTACATGGGCGATCAAAAAGGCGCACAAGAAACACTCGATACGATTGAAGCTAACGGTGGAAATGGCCGCCTGATTCAATTTGACATCAGCAACCGCGAAGAGTGCCGCACTAAATTAGAAGCGGATATCGCTGAGCACGGCGCATACTACGGCGTGGTCAATAATGCAGGTATCACTCGCGATACGGCTTTTCCTGCGATGACGGAAGAAGAATGGGATGGCGTGATTCACACCAATCTAGACAGCTTCTACAACGTCCTTCAACCTTGTGTGATGCCTATGGTGCAAAAACGCAAAGGTGGCCGTATTGTCACTCTCGCATCTGTCTCTGGCTTAATGGGTAACCGTGGCCAAACCAACTACAGTGCAGCGAAAGCCGGTGTCATCGGCGCGACTAAGTCACTCGCTTTAGAACTAGCCAAGCGCAAGATCACCGTAAACTGTGTCGCTCCTGGCTTGATTGATACAGGCATGGTCGATGAACATGTTAAAGAACATGCAATGCCGCAAATCCCTCTACGTCGCATGGGCGAGCCTGAAGAAGTTGCAGGCTTAGTGAGTTACCTAATGTCTGATATCGCAGGCTATGTGACGCGCCAAGTAATTTCAGTCAATGGAGGTTTGGTATGAGTCGCCGCGTAGTAGTGACTGGCATGTCTGGCGTTACCGCTTTCGGCAACGACTGGGAAGCCATTGAGCCACGACTTAGAGCCTGTGAAAACGCAACCCAATATATGACGTCGTACGAGCAATACGATGGCTTGAACACTAAACTCGCTGCTCCAGTTGATAACTTCGAACTACCAAAGCATTACAAACGCAAACAAGTGCGCGGTATGGGCCGTGTTTCTCGTTTAGCGACCGTTGCGACCGAGAACGCCCTTGAGAAAGCGGGCCTGCTTGGCGCGGATGTACTGACTAACGGCCAAACAGGCATCGCTTACGGTTCTTCTACAGGCAGTACTGATGCCGTTGGCGCATTTGGTGTCATGCTCAACGAGAAGTCAACTCGTGCCATTACGGCCACTACATACGTGCAGATGATGCCACATACTGCAGCAGTCAACGTTGGCCTTTTCTTCGGACTTAAAGGTAGAGTAATCCCAACCAGCAGTGCATGTACTTCAGGAAGCCAAGCCATTGGTTATGCCTATGAAGCAATCAAGCATGGCTATCAAACCGTAATGGTAGCAGGTGGCGGCGAAGAGTTGTGCCCAACGGAGTCAGCAGTGTTCGATACTCTGTTTGCGACTAGCTTGAAAAACGACGCCCCTAAGAGCACTCCACGTCCCTACGACACTCACCGCGATGGTTTAGTGATTGGCGAGGGTGCCGGTACACTCATTCTGGAAGAGTACGAACATGCAAAAGCTCGCGGCGCTAAAATCTACGCAGAGATCATTGGCTTTGCCAGTAACTGCGACGCGGCTCATGTAACGCAACCACAGATGGAAACCATGCAAATATGTATGGAGATGGCGATGCAAGATGCAGGCGTAGAACCTGAACAGATTGGCTATGTATCAGCACATGGCACAGCAACAGACAGAGGTGATATTGCGGAAAGTAATGCGACGGCCAATGCACTCGGCAAGGTACCAATTAGCTCACTCAAGAGCTATTTTGGCCATACACTAGGTGCTTGTGGGGCAGTTGAAGCTTGGCTAAGCCTTGAAATGATGCATACAGGTTGGTTCAGCCCAACGTTAAACCTAGACTCACTGGATGAACAGTGTGGCAACCTGGACTACATAACAGGCAACGGCCGCGAACTTGATGTTGAATATTTAATGAGCAATAACTTTGCTTTTGGTGGCATCAACACCTCAATCATCTTCAAGAAGCTCTAGTCACCTTTCCAAACTATCAAAAGCCAAGCATTGTTGACAAGCTTGGCTTTTGAATCTTGTATAACTGTCAGCGACCCTGAGCTACGACAAATCAAAAAGTGTCATTAGTCACATAACCCCGCAACAGCTTGGGCTTATGTACATTTTTTACGCCAAAAAATGTGGAATACCTCCAACCTTTACGATAAACCTTTACAATACTCGCAGTTCAGGTAATATCTACGTGCTCTGCAATTCAGAGTTATTAGTGAAACAGCAAGTCGAAAGTAAATTCTTAGTGAACCGCGTTACCGTTGTTAACCTTAGTGTTTCCCTTAGCTTCATCGTTACATTAAATAGTTCAAATTTTCAGCGCAAAAAGAAGATTAATTTAACTTAATAAAGGAAGACATCATGTCTAACAAAACTACTGGTACAGTAAAATGGTTTAACGAAGAGAAAGGCTTCGGTTTCATCACTCCAGAAAACGGCGGTGCTGACGTATTCGTTCACTTCCGTGCAATCGCTTCTGAAGGTTTCAAAACTCTAAAAGAAGGCCAACAGGTTTCTTTTGAAGTTGAACAAGGCCAAAAAGGCCCACAAGCTGCTAACGTAGTACCAGCTTAATTTTAGATTGATCTAGCGTCAATTATCTAAGATTACAAAAACCAGCCCATGTGGCTGGTTTTTTTTATGCTTGAAACACAAAAAAGCCTCACCGAAGCAAGGCTTTGTTTCATTGTATTTTTAACCAATGACTACCACATCAAATCATCAGGCACGACGAAGTCTGCGTACGGATCATCTTCAGCTGGAATATCTTCTGCTGGTGCATTTTGCTCGATGATCACGCTCTCATCACGCATCGCAATCTTCTTCGCAACACTGCTTGGAATCACCACGTAAGTTTCATCTGTGCGAGCAATCGATAGAATGCCTTTTGCAAGCTGGTCACGGATAAGCTGCTCTACATAGACATCTTTAACCAGAGTGCCGTCGGTGAAGTTGTACTTAATTTCACCCTCTTTCTGATCGATCTTGTTCATCTCAATCAATTGCTTGATTTGCGCTTTGATCTCTTTTGATAAACGCTGCTCTTTTTGCTCTTCGCTCAGCGCTTTGTCGCGCTCTTGCTGCTGACGTTTATTCTCTTCTACTGCAGCTTTTACTTCACGTGCTTGCACACGAGATTTCTTCGAGCCCTTCTTGGCTTTTTTTAGCTTCTTCTCATTCACTAAGCCAGCTTTAAGCATCTGCTCTTGAAGTGTTAATTTTGCCATGGTTCTTCCAAAGTCATCGATTTACGACCATTTTAGCGGCTCAAACCAATCAAAGAAAGGCTTGCTCGCACATTAAATTGTCATCATTTCTGAATAGAAAATCATCTGTACTTCGCACCCTATATTTCAATCGTGACGACAAAATCGTTTTGTTAGACTCAGACGGATTTTTATCCGTTAATGCGCTCGACGCGGAAGCTTAGAGAAGTCCAATTCAGTCCCGTGTCAGGTATGGTTCACGCTCTGTGAGTCATGAATTTTCCTCCCTACCTTTGTGAGATATGTAGTGGAAAACAACTCTAAACTTGATCGTGTTCGCGCTGATTACAATGTTCATTACTGGAGCCAAGGCTTCTACGGTATCGATAATCAAGGTGAAGTGTATGTGTCACCACGTAGTGATAATAGCCATCAGGTCCCATTGAGCAAAATCGTCTCTAAGCTAGAACAGAAACAACTGAATTTGCCTGTACTGGTTCGCTTCCCACAGATCCTGCACCAACGCGTGCACGGGATTTGTAACGCATTTAACCAGGCGATTGAAGAGTACCAATACGACAACAACTACCTACTGGTGTACCCAATTAAGGTTAACCAACAAAAAGAGGTGGTTGATGAGATCCTAGAGAGCCAAGCTCAGCTAGAAACCAAACAACTTGGCCTTGAAGCAGGTAGTAAACCTGAGCTATTAGCAGTGTTAGCGTTGGCACAAAAAGCGAGCTCGGTGATTGTATGCAACGGTTACAAAGACCGCGAGTATGTACGTTTAGCCCTAATTGGTGAAAAGCTTGGCCATAAAGTTTTTATCGTTTTAGAAAAGCTATCTGAGCTAGATCTAGTGCTAAAAGAAGCCAAGAGCTTGGGCGTTAAGCCTCGCTTAGGTATCCGCATTCGCTTAGCTTCTCAAGGAGCAGGTAAATGGCAATCGAGCGGCGGCGAAAAATCTAAGTTCGGCTTAGCAGCATCTCAGGTATTAACCGTTATCGAGCGCCTAAAACAAGAGCAGCAACTGGATGCGATGCAGCTAGTGCACTTCCACTTAGGTTCGCAAATGGCCAACATCCGCGATATTCGCAATGGGGTGAACGAATCTGCACGCTTCTACTGCGAACTGCGTGGTATGGGTACAGATATTAAGTACTTCGATATCGGTGGCGGTTTGGCGGTGGACTATGACGGTACTCGTAGCCAATCTTCTAACTCGATGAACTACGGTTTAATTGAGTACGCACGTAACATCGTCAGTACTGTCGGTGATGTATGCCTGCAATACGAGCAACCTGTACCAGTGATCATCTCTGAGTCGGGTCGCTCTTTAACCGCACATCACGCAGTATTGATCACCAATGTGATCGGTACAGAGGCCTACCAACCAGAAAGCGTGCTGGCACCCAGTATCGAAGACCCAACTCTGCTACAAAACATGTGGCGTAACTGGGAAACTTTGCAAGACGGCAGCGATGCGCGTGCATTGATTGAGATATACAACGATACCCACAGCGATTTGGCAGAGGTCCATTCTCAGTTTGCAACTGGGGTGCTGAATCTGCAACAACGCGCGTGGGCGGAGCAACTTTCGCTACGAATTTGCTTCGAGCTAAGTCGTCAGATGAGCAACAAAAATCGTTTCCACCGTCCTATTTTGGATGAGTTGAACGAGCGATTAGCGGATAAGTTTTTCGTCAACTTCTCGCTATTCCAGTCTCTGCCCGATGCTTGGGGAATTGATCAGGTCTTCCCTGTTCTACCACTATCTGGGTTGGAAAACGTCGAAGATCGCCGTGCTGTGATGCTCGATATTACTTGTGACTCTGACGGAGCTATTGAACAGTACGTGGAAGGCCAAGGTATTGAAACCACACTACCGGTTCCGGCTTGGGACAAAAATAAGCCATATCTGATGGGCTTTTTCCTTGTCGGCGCATACCAAGAAATTCTTGGTGATATGCACAATCTATTTGGCGACACACACAGTGCAGTGGTCACTGTAAGCGAAGATGGCAAAGCGATTATTGAACGTATCGATGAGGGTGACAGCGTCGAAGATATGATGCGCTATGTACACATCGACGTAGATAAGATCCGCCAAAACTACCGCGAGCTTGTGGCAGATCGCGTTGACGCCTCTGAGCAACACACGGTACTTGAAGAATTAGAAGGTGGTCTATCAGGCTACACTTATTTAGAGGATTTCTAAATGAATGATTTGTTTACTAAAACTGATTATTCGCTCTATTCGAATTCAATGAGTTTTATGCGCAGGCCTTACCTGCGCAATCCTGTCTCAGCAGACGCCGATCTTGTGGTACTTGGCGTACCACTGGATATGGCGACATCGGGCAGACCCGGAGCTCGAATGGGCCCAGATGCCATTCGTCGCGCATCGGTAAACTTAGCCTGGGAAGGAAACAAGTTCCCGTGGGACTTCAATGTTTTTGACCGAGCCAAAGTGATTGATGCAGGTGACTTAGTATTTGACTGTGGCGACGCCGAAGATTTCACCTACCGCTTGGAAGCAGCAACCAGTGAAATCCTTAAAAGCGGTAAGACCATGCTGGCACTAGGTGGTGACCATTTCATCACTCTGCCAATTCTGCGTGCGTATGCAAAACATCATGGCGAAATGGCACTGATCCACTTTGATGCCCATACGGACACTTATGACAACGGCAGCGCGTATGACCATGGCACCATGTTCTACCATGCACCGAACGAAGGTCTGATTTCGCCTAAACACTCAGTGCAGATCGGTATTCGCACCGATTACAACCAAAACAAGCATGGCTTTAACGTGATTAATGCCATGGAGGCGAATGACCTAAGTAGCGACGCCATCGTAGCGCGAGTTCGTGACATCATCGGTGACAAGCCCGTGTATGTGACATTCGATATCGACTGCTTAGACCCAGCTTTTGCACCAGGTACAGGCACGCCAGTTTGTGGCGGTTTGAACTCAGATAAGGTGCTGAAAATCCTACGTGGGTTAGCGGGTGTAAACATCATTGGAATGGATGTGGTGGAGGTGTCTCCACCATACGATCACAGTGACGTCACAGCACTGGCAGGAGCAACCGTCGCTTTAGAGCTCATGTACGCCTGGGCATCAAACCTCGAAACCGAGTAAACCGCTTACCTAAAGCGCTGAGGCGTCATCCCCGTCCAGCGCTTAAACCCTCGCCGAAAATTAGCCGCGTCGCTATATCCTAGACGAAACGCAATCTCTTCAATTGTGAGCTCAGTACGAAGCAAAAACTCTTTTGCAAGATCGCTGCGCACTTCCCCAACTAGCTGGTGATAGCTCGTGTGGTGCAGTGAGAGTTGTCTTCTTAAGGTGCGAGATGAGCAGCCATATTGCTCCGCCATCTCTTCAATTGAAGGAAACGCCCCAACACTCTGATACAAAGTGGCTTTTATTTGGTTGGTCAGCCGGTGGGGCGATTGCAGCAGCGACACAACCGACTCGCAAGATTGTAAGTAGTGGCTGAGCATATCCACATTTTGAGTTTTTAGCGGCAACGAAAGAGCCTGCACCGAAAAGCGAAGCGATAAATTCTCGGCTTCAAATTCAGTTTCACAACCAAAACGCTCTCGATATTTGTCACTATAGCTAGGTTTAGTATAAGGAAGACTCAGTGAAAGAACATCTAACTTCTGCCCAGTCAGTTCTTCAAACAATGACGTAAGCGCGCTATAAAAATACTCACAACAAAAAGGCAACAGATCGCCAATATCGAGTACATTATCCAGAACAATCGAAGCATTTTGATGATCTTTAACTACTTTTACTGAAAAGACAGGACCATTAAAATTCAGGTACTTAAAGCCCGTTTTGATCGCCTCTTCAACGCTTCGACTACTTAAAATTGCATAACCTAGTACGCCAAAATGACTGAGTGTGGCTCTCTCGCCAACCAACAGACCTAGACCCAAGTTTGGCAACTTTTGATTCAAATGGCGAAACAGCATCAACTTGTCCGCATAAGTGATTTGCGCTTGTTCATCTTGCCAGTCAATGGCTTCTAACCCTATATCCAGCAACAACTGCTTCGGGCTAATACCAAAGCTTTCTAAACCGTCAAGCAACAAAGCGAGGTCCATCACCCCTAACTGGTGACGATGATCGGTTGGTCGGTATTCAGCAACAAGTTCCATTAACTTGGCTCCATTGCCCTTTTATTTTGAGTCAAAAACGTAAGACTTAGCATACGGACATTCACCAATCATTTTCGTGATCAAAGATGAGTTAATGACCGATAATGACCTGACATTCATCTTTCATCTGACGCAAACTGGCCTAAGTGTTAATAGCTTGTAAATTGAAATTATGGTTTTCACCCGCCCTGCTCCGGATAGCTTAATATCGACAAACGGTAAACCCAGCTATGGTCATTTTGATGGTATTCCAAACAGGATAAATACTCAGCGCTTTGACTATCGCAACAGCATGGACAAACCTGCAGGTAGGTTGGCCAAGTATTTCCACTACAAGCAATTTCAGTTCGTGAGTATAAAAACACCACGCTACGTCATTGGCTTAGCTCTAGCCGATATTCGCTATCTCGGCTCTTCATTTTGCTACATCTACGACGTCGAAAACGACTCAATCAAAGAACACTCTTGGCTGCGTCCACTATGGTTCAGCAAGAAGATGACTGCCTCGCCGTTTTCTGGAACAAGCCAGATAGCAGGGGGCAAGCTAAGATTCGATATTTCACATGGGCAATGGCACATGACAGTGCAAAATCATAGTCTGACGCTCGATGTGACCTTGCATTGCCAGCCTACTAGCTTGCCATTATCAGTTTGTACACCGACGGCGTATTCCGGTTGGACATACACGCAAAAACACAACGCTCTGAGCGTCACAGGCACACTTGAAGTGGATGGAACCAGCGTAGATTTAGATCATGCGCTCGCCAGTTACGATTTCTCTGCTGGCTATATGCGTCGTGAAACGAGTTGGCGCTGGGCTAGTATCAATACTGGCGATGGCCAAAATTCGCTTGGCCTCAATCTTGCGGCCGGAGTCAATGAAACCGGGAGCTGTGAAAATGCGCTGTGGGTCAACGGTAACAGGCATCTCCTCAATCCGGTGCACTTTACTTTCGACAGAGACCACATCAAGCAAAATTGGCATATCCACTCAGAGGATGGTCGAATCGAGCTGCAATTTACACCTATCAACCAGCGCAGCGAAAAGCTCAACTTACTGCTGCTCAAAAGCAACTTTCGCCAGTTTATCGGTCACTTTAGTGGCTTTGTTATCGACACTAAGGGAGAAAAGCACCTGTTTAATCGCGTGCTGGGGCTAACCGAAGATCACTATGCCAAGTGGTAACCTATTGGAGGGATTAAGAAATGGAATTTCACAACATAATTGATCACCCAGAGTGGTTGCTCATGC
>NZ_JATABG010000133.1:0-8817 GCF_036533755.1 Vibrio sp. M260118
GTACGGGTATTGTTTCAAAAGCGGTAGGCAAAAAGTCTTTGCATTGGCATCTCGTTACCCACAAATTGGTTAAACCCGGTCAGGTGGTAGAAATTGGTTTGCCTGAAAAAAGCTTGCTTCAGTCTGCGGCTGTGGTTTACCTAGTTCCTTTGTTTGCAATGATCTTGGGTGCTTTCATTGGTCAATGGTGGCTTGCTCCATCTTTATCTCTTGGAGAGGGGGCTGTGATCCTATCCGCTGCTATTGCTACCGCCGCAGGTATCGCGCTTGCCAAGCAACTTTCCACACGGTTAGAGCGACAATCTTCCCAACAGGTCGTACTATTAAGGATAATAGGCGAACCAATTAGCTAGTGCGAATCCGCTAGAAATTGGGTAGAATCTGCCAACTTGATTGAAATGCCGCCGCTAATGTAAACAAATCAAGCGAACACGCGGCTTTCTTGTCCCTTATTTTAAAGAGTTTAGTCACACCAAATCATGAAGCACATTCGTAATTTTTCGATTATCGCCCACATCGACCATGGTAAGTCGACCCTATCAGACCGTTTGATCCAAGTATGTGGTGGATTGAGCGACCGTGAAATGGCCGCACAGGTTCTAGACTCCATGGATCTAGAGCGTGAGCGTGGTATCACCATTAAATCTCAGAGTGTGACGTTAAACTACACTGCTAAAGATGGTGAAACCTACCAACTTAACTTCATCGATACTCCAGGGCACGTTGACTTCGCATACGAAGTATCACGTTCTCTAGCGGCTTGTGAAGGCGCGTTATTGGTTGTAGACGCTGGTCAAGGTGTAGAAGCACAAACTCTTGCTAACTGTTATACCGCGATCGAAATGGATCTCGAGGTAGTGCCAATCTTGAACAAGATTGACTTACCAGCTGCTGATCCAGAGCGCGTCGCAGAAGAGATCGAAGAAATCGTTGGTATTGATGCGATGGAAGCGACTCGTTGTAGCGCAAAAACAGGTATTGGTGTCGACGACGTTCTAGAGAACATCGTTTCTGCGATTCCAGCGCCAGAAGGTGATCCAGAAGCGCCGCTTCAAGCACTGATTATTGATTCTTGGTTCGATAACTACCTAGGTGTTGTTTCTTTGGTTCGCATTAAGAATGGCGAACTGAAAAAAAACGACAAGATCAAGGTAATGAGCACAGGTCAGGTTTGGGGTGTAGACCGTCTAGGTATCTTCACACCTAAGCAAGTGGATACTGATACTCTACGTACTGGCGAAGTAGGTTGGGTTGTTTGTGGTATCAAAGACATCTTAGGTGCACCAGTCGGTGATACGCTGACACTTGCTAAGCATGGCTGTGAACAAGCGTTACCAGGCTTTAAGAAAGTAAAACCTCAGGTATACGCTGGTTTGTTCCCTGTATCGTCTGATGATTATGAGAACTTCCGTGACGCACTTGGTAAGCTGAGTCTAAACGATGCGTCTCTGTTTTATGAGCCAGAGAACTCAGCTGCACTCGGCTTTGGTTTCCGTTGTGGTTTCCTTGGCATGTTGCACATGGAAATTATCCAAGAGCGTTTGGAGCGTGAATACGACCTAGACCTGATCACTACAGCACCAACGGTAGTTTATGAAGTTGAAGAGACCAATGGCAACCTACTTTACGTAGATAGCCCAGCTAAGCTTCCAGCGGTTAACGATATTGAAGAGATCCGTGAGCCGATTGCTCGGTGTAATATTCTGGTGCCTTCTGAGTATCTAGGAAACGTGATTACGCTGTGTGTTGAAAAGCGTGGCATTCAGGTGGATATGGTTTACCACGGCAACCAAGTCGCAGTAACTTACGATATTCCAATGGCTGAAGTAGTACTCGACTTCTTTGATCGCCTGAAATCGACCTCACGTGGTTACGCATCACTAGACTACAACTTCCAACGCTTTGAAGCGTCGAACATGGTTCGTGTTGATGTTCTATTGAATGGCGATACTGTTGATGCACTTGCGATGATCACGCATAAAGATCAGTCGCAAACTCGTGGCCGTCAGCTAGTTGAGAAGATGAAAGAATTCATACCTCGTCAAATGTTTGATATCGCGATTCAGGCAGCGATTGGTAACCATATCATCGCTCGTTCAACCGTTAAGCAGCTACGTAAGAACGTAATCGCGAAGTGTTACGGCGGTGACGTGAGTCGTAAGAAGAAGCTACTGAAGAAGCAGAAAGAAGGTAAGAAACGTATGAAGCAGATCGGTAACGTTGAACTGCCTCAAGAAGCCTTCTTGGCTATTCTTCATGTCGGAAAGGACTAGAGTTGAACCACTCTGATTCTGGTCTGTCATAAGACGTTAGATAGTAAAATAAGTGAAAGGGTTTCGGCTCTTTCACTTTCGTATTTTTGAGATAAGGGAAGTCAATGGCGAATACATTTTCACTCATCCTTGTGATTGTAACCTTAGTCACTGGTGTCGTTTGGGTGCTAGAAAAGTTGGTTTTTGCTAAAAAGCGCCAAGCTAAAGTGGCTGAAGTTGAAGCGCAAACTAACGGTTTAGATGCTGCTGTTGTTGAAAAGGTAAAGACTCAGCCATGGTGGGTTGAAAATAGTGTTTCTATTTTCCCTGTGATCGCAGCGGTACTGGTACTGCGCTCCTTTATCTATGAACCGTTTCAGATTCCATCTGGATCGATGATGCCAACCCTGCTGGTGGGTGACTTCATTTTAGTTGAGAAGTATGCATACGGCCTAAAAGACCCAGTGTGGCGCACACAACTGGTTGAAACAGGTAAGCCTGAGCGTGGTGATACCGTGGTATTTAAATACCCGCCTCAGCCAAGCATCGACTACATCAAACGCGTGGTTGGGTTGCCTGGTGATACGGTTCGCTACAACAGCAAAAAAGAAATCTGTATTCAGTCTTCAGGTGAAAACACATGTAATCCTGTGAAACTGTCAAATGTGGAAGAGAGTCAATTTATCCAAAACGGCATTCCACTGATTCAGTTGGATGAGCAGTTAGGTGAGGACGGACATCAGATTTTGGTTAACCCGCTGCGTCGTGATCGTGTTGAGTTATATCAACCACGTAACGGCGTAAATGAATGGGTGGTACCTGAAGGTCAGTACTTTGTTATGGGTGATAACCGTGATAACAGTGCAGACAGTCGTTACTGGGGGTTTGTCCCAGAAGCTAACCTAGTCGGTAAAGCAGTCGCTATTTGGATCAGCTTCGAGTTTGAACGTGGCGAAGACAGCGTGCTACCTTCTTGGATTCCAACTGGTGTTAGGTTTAACCGCATCGGTGGTATTAACTAAATTTTCGTCATAGTTGATCCCACAGCGTTGTTGACTGCATAAATCCACCGGAACGCCGGCTGCCCTAATCAGATAGAGCCTCTACGCTCATAGGGTTGGATTAATTTGTCGCCTAGCTGTGAAATCAACGATTTAGAAAATTGTAATTAAATTATTGAGAGAGCATGAATTCTCCTATTGTAAAACTAGAGAAAAGGCTCGGCTATCAGTTCAATGATGCTGAGCTAATCAGTCTAGCGCTGACACATCGCAGCGCTAATGGAAAACATAACGAGCGTCTTGAGTTTCTGGGCGATTCAATTTTAAGTTTTGTCATTGCTGATGATCTTTATCACCGTTTCCCCAAAGTGAACGAAGGGGATATGAGCCGCATGCGTGCCACACTCGTACGTGGAAAAACCTTGTCGGAACTAGGTCGTGAATTCGAGCTAGGAGATCACTTAAAATTAGGTCCAGGTGAATTAAAAAGTGGCGGTTTCCGCCGTGATTCAATTCTTGCCGACGCTGTAGAAGCCATTATCGGTGCTATTTATCTTGATAGTGATATTGAAGTGGTACGTGGCATTATCCTGAGTTGGTATAAGACGCGCCTTGACGCGATCAAACCGGGTGTTTCGCAAAAAGACCCGAAAACGCGTCTTCAAGAGTTTCTTCAAGGTCGAAGAAAACCGCTACCTGCGTATACAGTGACTAATATTAAAGGTGAAGCACATAACCAAGAGTTTACGGTTTCGTGTGAAGTGGCAGGTATTGGACAACCTGTCATTGGTAAAGGCACCAGCCGCCGCAAGGCAGAACAAGCGGCTGCTGAATTAGCACTAGAGCAATTGACCAATGACTGATTCAACTGACAACAACGAATTTGATATCGATGCGTATTTCTCATCGAATGACAAGCAACCAAGTTCGCCTGAAAATCAACACTGTGGCTTCGTGGCGATCGTTGGTCGTCCTAACGTAGGTAAGTCGACGCTTCTAAACCGTATTCTTGGTCAGAAGATCTCGATCACTTCACGTAAACCGCAGACAACTCGCCACCGTATTATGGGGGTTGATACTGAGGGGGACTACCAAGCGATTTACGTTGATACACCGGGTCTTCATATCGAAGAGAAGCGTGCTATCAACCGTTTGATGAACCGCGCTGCGAACTCTTCACTGAGTGACGTAAACCTAGTGTTCTTCCTTGTCGATGGTACTCACTGGACTAACGACGATGAGATGGTTCTGACCAAGCTGCAAAAGTCTAACTTCCCAGTTGTGTTGTGTGTTAACAAAGTAGATAACGTACAAGATCGCAATGAAGTGATGCAGCATATGATGGACATGTCGAAGAAGATGGAGTTTGTTGATGTTGTGCCAATCTCGGCAAAACAGGGTAAAAACATTGATGTGCTACGTAAGCACGTTCGTGACTATTTACCTAAAGCAACACACCACTTCCCAGAAGAGTACGTCACTGACCGCTCTCAGCGCTTTATGGCATCTGAAATAGTACGTGAAAAATTGATGCGTTTTACTGGTGAGGAACTGCCTTACTCAGTAACGGTTGAAATTGAACGCTTTGACTACAATCCAGAAACCGACGGATTCCATATTAACGCCCTCATTCTTGTTGAGCGTCATGGCCAGAAGAAGATGGTGATTGGTAAAGGTGGCGAGAAGATCAAAACTATCGGCCGAGAAGCTCGCTTAGATATGGAAGAGCTGTTTGGTCGTAAGGTTTACCTAGAGACTTGGGTTAAAGTGAAATCGGGTTGGGCTGATGATGAGCGTGCTCTGCGTTCACTAGGTTACATCGACGATTTATAAGCTAGGCGAGGCTGTTTGCTTCGCTCCGCGCAAGTTACAATGAGGAGCCTGATGGCTCCTTATTTTTTTATTGTTTGGTTAAGATTATATGTCTTGTGAAGGTTTACAGCGCTGCTTTGTGTTACATCGCCGCCCTTACAGCGAGTCGAGTTTGATTCTCGATGTGTTTAGTGAGGAGTATGGCCGCGTAACACTGATGTCTAAAGGGGCTCGTAGCAAGCGCTCGAACCTTAAGGGCGCGCTACAACCTTTTACGCCGCTACTTTTAAAGTGGTCTGGCAATGGCTCGATGAAAACCCTACGCCAAGCCGAACCGATTAGCCTTGGTTTACCCTTAGCGGGCATTAACCTCTATTCAGGCATGTACGTTAATGAGTTAGTTGGGCGGGTGCTGATGGCAGAGGTCGCGATGCCAGCGCTTTTTCATGACTATTTGCATGTGCTTACTGATTTAGCTCAGTGTGACAATCCAGAGCCTGCCCTAAGACGTTTTGAACTCGCGCTGTTGTCAGCCATGGGTTATGGCGTCGACTTCTTACACTGCGCGGGTACCGGGGAGCCTATTGATCCTACTATGACTTATCGTTACCGAGAGCAAAAAGGCTTTATTGCCTCGGTGCGTAAAGACAACTTAACTTTTTTAGGCAATGAACTTATCGCCATTAGCGAGCGTAGGTTTACTTCAAAAGAACAACTTAAAGCGGCAAAACGCTTTACACGCATAGCCTTAAAGCCGTATCTTGGCGGCAAACCATTAAAAAGCAGGGAACTCTTTCTAAGCATGGTTCCCAAACGGAGTATTGGAAAATGAGCTCAATCTACCTAGGTGTAAATATCGATCACATCGCGACATTGCGCAATGCACGTGGTACCAAGTATCCAGATCCTGTTCATGCGGCAGAAATTGCCGAGCGTGCCGGTGCGGATGGGATCACTATCCACCTGCGTGAAGATCGTCGCCACATTCTTGATCGTGATGTGCGCATCCTTCGCGAAACACTGCAAACTCGTATGAACTTAGAGATGGCAGTGACGGATGAGATGGTTGAGATTGCGCTAAACACTAAACCAGAATATGTATGTCTTGTACCAGAGAAGCGTGAAGAGTTAACCACTGAAGGTGGTTTAGACGTAGCGGGTCATTTAGACAAAGTAAAAGCTGCGACTCAAAAGCTCACTGAAGCAGGCATCAAAGTGTCACTGTTTATCGATGCAGACCGCGAGCAAATTGATGCAGCGAAAGCATGTGGTGCTCCATTTATTGAGCTTCACACTGGTCACTACGCGGATGCTGAAACTGAAGCTGATCAGCAAGATGAATTAAAGAAAATCGCAGCAGGTGCAAGCTATGCCGCGGATCTTGGTATCACAGTTAATGCGGGGCACGGCCTGACTTACCACAATGTGGCTCCTATTGCCGCTATCCCTGAAATATACGAGCTAAACATCGGCCACTCAATCATTGGTCGCGCGGTGTTTGATGGCCTGCACAAAGCTGTCGCAGATATGAAATCCATCATGGTCGAAGCTCGTCGATAATTATGGCAATTGTTGGTTTAGGTACAGATATCGCAGAGATTGAGCGCGTAGAAAAGGCGCTCGATCGAAGTGGTGAGCCGTTTGCAAAACGCATTTTAACTGAGGCTGAACTCGAGACGTTTTCAGCTATCAAGCAGCAAGGACGTTTTCTTGCCAAGCGATTTGCAGCGAAAGAAGCGGCTTCAAAAGCTTTGGGTACAGGCATTGCCCTTGGTGTCACTTTCCATGACTTTGAGATAACTAACGATCAACTGGGCAAGCCAGTGCTAAGCCTTAGTGGTAAAGCATTAGAAATGTCTAAACAAAAACAGGTGGAACATATCCACCTGTCTATTTCTGATGAGCGCCACTATGCGGTTGCAACGGTTATTCTAGAGAGCTAACTATTAGCTCTCTAGCTCTCTAGCTCTCTAGCTCTCTAGCTCTCTAGCTCTCTAAGTAGGGCTTAGCGCTCGCTTCTACTTTTTCCATCTCATCTTGCAACTCGAACAGCTCCGGTTCGATATCTGTAATGTCCGCCCCAGAACGCAGTTGCTTCTCGAGAGTCTCACAGACATTTTTCAACCTTGGAACACCACAATACGAGCTACTGCCGTGTAACTTGTGCACATGATGAAGCAGCTGCTCTTTGTCAAAGTGGTCATCTTCCAGAGCCCCTTCGACAATTGCACTGACCTCTGGAATGTAGTCGATCAGCATCTTGAGCATATCTTTAGCCAGGTCTTGTTTGTTGGCAGACTGTTTTAGCGCTGCTTGCCAATCAATAATGATGTTGTTGTGTTCGAATTGAGGTGCACTCTCTTGGCTATCATTAGTGCTAATACTGCTCGTTGTTAGATCGAGTTTCTCCAACTCTTGCTCACTGGTATTAGGATTCCAGTGCATCAGCACCTGTTGCAGCACGTGCTCTTCAATTGGCTTGGTGAGGTAATCATCCATGCCAGCGTTGAGTAGGCGGTCTCGCTCACCGACCATAGCATGAGCAGTAACCGCGATAACCGGAGTATTAACATTTAACTCAGTTTGCTTTATTTTGCTGCAGGCGGTTACGCCATCCATATGTGGCATCTGAATATCCATTAAGATGATATCGAAGTGCTGAACTTCCGCTTGTTTAACCGCATCGGCGCCGTTGGTGCAGGTAATAACGCTATCAACTCGCTCATTAAGTAGTGCGCTGATCAACTTCAAGTTGGCTGGGTTGTCATCAACGGCCATTACACGCAGGGGAAGTGTCTCTCTGTGCTCTTCTTCTGTCTCTAGGTAAGGAATGCTCTCTTGGTTCGCTGCCAATGTTTGCAGCAGCTTTCTGCGCGATAGAGGTTTAGTAATACAGTGAATCTGATATTTCTGTATCAGGTGATCTGACAGCGCAAGAGCGGTACTTGGCGTGCCGACCACCACTTGTGGAGCGCATCGCATCGCTTTCTCAACTTGCAACTGAACCGAGTTGACGTCGTTGTCTTTATTTGGCGACAGGTTAAGAAGTACATAGTCATAGTTTTCTACTTCTTCAGGCAGTGAAGAGCGATAAGTGACAACTAGACCTTCTTGAACCAAGGTTTGCTGAATAACAGATGCAGCCTGCATGTTTGGCTCGACAAGCAACAAGGTGCGTTGACAAAGAGCCTGTGTTTCAAGCAGATCGCTGACCGGCATATCGGTTGAAGATAGGCTTAAGGTAAACCAGAAAGTAGAACCTTGGTGCAGACGACTGGTGAGGCTAATTTCACCGCCCATTTGGCTTACCAGTTTCTGGGTAATCACTAGACCAAGACCTGTACCGCCATACCGGCGTGAAATACTCGCATCAGCTTGGCTGAAGGCTTGGAATAGTTGTGACTGTTGACGTTCTGAAATGCCAATACCAGTATCGCGAACCATAAATTGAAGTTCTACGGAATCATCTCTTTGTGAGCGAAGCTCGACGCTAATATCAATATTGCCACGCTCGGTGAACTTAATTGAGTTGCCGACAAGGTTAGTTAACACTTGTTGGATACGCAGTGGGTCGCCAATCAGGCCAGCTGGAATCTTAGGATCGATCTTAAGTGTGAGTTCTAATCCTTTCTCGTGAGCGCTGGTGGCTTGCAGGCTAACCACCTCTTCCAGTGACCCTTGGAAGTCGAATGGGATATTTTCCAGAGCCAGTTTACCTGCTTCTAGTTTCGAGAAGTCGAGAATATCGTTGA
>NZ_JATABG010000134.1:0-11580 GCF_036533755.1 Vibrio sp. M260118
TCATTATAAAAACTTATAATTAATGTATTTTTATAACAATACCTTATAGTTTTATCTCGAACCATAATGCAATCTACATCATTGGACCATACAGCGGGGCTATGATTGAGCTGACAAAACCAAAAACAGCATCAATAATTGATGCTGTTTACATGACAGTAGAAAACGTTTGCTATAGATTTGTCACGTAGTCTGGAAAGTCTACTTTCTCCCATAAGCGGCTTTTTAACTCGGACTGATCTTCCCAATTGCCTTGTTTTATCCATTCAACAATGGCGAGTGCAACATCAGGGTAACTAATACTTTCACAGTTAGAATCTTCAAGCCAATTTCGTACAGCTGAAGCATCGAGCGTTTTCATACAAGTCGCCAACCCCAGCTCTTCCAATGTCGCGACATTGCTAAGCTGCTCGAATTGCCCTGACAATGGTTTAAGCAATAATTTTTTCCCTAGCGTAAGAGCTTCAGATGGGAGTTCAAAGCCGCCATTGGCTATCACCCCCCGGCACCGATGAAGATGAGCCTGAAAAGATTTTAATCCCAACGGCATAAACTCAATATTGTCCATACGACTAGGCTCACTAATATCAGGGTGATAACAAACGAAGTTCTGAGTTGTGAAGCGAAGTAATAACTCTGATATATCCGTAACATCTTCAAAGGGCAAATAAACTAAAATAATAGGCTCTTCTGCCACTGTACTTTGATGAGTATGGATAATCGGCGGCAAAATAGGTTGGTCGAAATGGTACCAATGCAAACCGATGTGGTGGTCAGCAGGGGCAAAATGTTTTATTACTTGCATGTCAATCCAGCCAGCGCCTTGACACGGTACTGAGTATCGAAACGCGTTCTGATGACTAATACTAATGGAAGGAACCGCTTGTCTTTTTGCGGCCCACGCCGAAACAGGCTCAAAGTCATTAAGCACTAAATCATATCCCGATAGTTCAAGCTCGCTGACATCCCGCCAATATTGCCATAAGTTATTTGATAAACAGGTTTTAAAGTAGTTCACTGTGCCTTTGTCACTAACAAAAGAGAGCCCTCTTCGGGTTTGAAACTTGCCAAACGACTCCATAGAAAAGTACTGACTCTCATCTCGACCTGAAAACAGATAATCAACCTCCATTCCCGCATCAGATAAGCACTTAGCCATAGCTCTAGCTCGAGCAATGTGCCCATTCCCTGTCCCTTGAACGCCGTACAAAATCTTCATGCTTACCCCGCGACAATGGTTAAAACAAGCTGAGCACTACCTATGCCCAATAAAGCGCCAAGTAGAACATCAGTTAAAAAGTGAACGCCGAGTAAAATGCGTGAGCTTCCTATCAAGGTGGCCCAGACAAATGCAAAAGTCTCCAACTCAGCAAAATATACGCTGGTAATCGACGCCATTAAGAAAGCAGCTGCCGTATGCCCAGAAGGTAAGCTATAACGGTCAGATGGCGTTATAAAAGGTGTGACTAAGTCAGAAAGTTCTTTCGGACGGCGACGTTTGAACAGGTTTTTAGCCAGCCAATAGATAGGAAGCTCGATGGCAAAGGCTAACAAACCCGCATAGAGATAAAGTTTACCTTCAGTACCGGCGAACATATACGCTATCAGACCAAATACCGCATAGAGATGCCCATCGCCGGTGTGCGAAACTGCTTTACTCAAACGCGATACGGGATAGGTAAACTTATGCTGCAAGCAAAAAAGAGAGAACGCCAGATCAAATTTAGCAATAGGTTCTATAGAACGCATTCCCGACTCCTTTTATTAACGGTGTTGCGCTCAAATTAACGGGGCTTAATGACATCAAGGTGAAATTTTCGCAGTATTTCGATGACATAAAACTAGAATTAGGCACTGACTCCCATTTAGCTCGAAAGGCCATATTTTGACGGTTTTCTTACATTACTGATCTGACTTGAATAAAAAATCCACTTTAGTGGTTGACGTTCCCTCCTGAGTGCGGTACTAATTTGTTAACTTAATTTTGTGGATTATTTAACGCCCTCTAGGAACCGTTAACAATGATGAACCGTTTTTCTATCCTGCTGAGCCTCCTCCTTATCGTGACACAATCGCGCGGGTAGGCTGTGGAAGAAAAATAACCACACAGAATTACATAAGACCCGCACTGAGATGCGGGTTTTTTTATACAAAAATACTGGAAGTAAACGATTAACTGATGTGAAAAGCATCGAATCACTAAGGAAGCGAACATGAACGATCAAGTCATTATCTTCGACACCACTTTGCGTGATGGCGAACAAGCATTGTCAGCAAGCTTGACGGTTAAAGAGAAACTGCAAATTGCTTACGCGCTTGAAAGGCTCGGGGTTGATGTTATCGAAGCTGGGTTTCCAGTCTCTTCTCCTGGTGACTTTGAATCGGTGCAGACTATCGCTCGCAACATAAAAAATAGTCGGATTTGTGGTCTTTCACGTGCCGTAGCAAAAGATATTGATGCGGCAGCTGAAGCGCTAAAAGTTGCTGACCAGTTCCGTATCCATACTTTTATCTCGACTTCTACCGTTCACGTACAAGATAAACTTCGCCGTAGCTATGATGATGTAGTTGAAATGGGTGTTAGAGCGGTAAAACACGCACGTAATTACACCGATGATGTTGAATTCTCATGTGAAGATGCCGGCCGAACTCCAATCGATAATCTTTGTCGTATGGTCGAGGCGGCTATCGATGCGGGAGCAAACACAATCAACATCCCTGACACGGTGGGCTATACAGTACCAAACGAGTTTGGTGGCATTATTCAAACGCTATTTAACCGCGTACCAAATATCGATAAAGCCATCATCTCAGTCCACTGTCATGACGACTTAGGTATGTCCGTCGCCAACTCCATTGCAGCGGTGCAAGCAGGCGCACGTCAAATTGAAGGTACCATCAATGGTATTGGCGAGCGTGCAGGTAACTGTTCGCTAGAAGAGATCGCAATGATCATCAAAACTCGCCAAGAACTACTAGGCGTTCACACTGGCCTTAAACATGATGAAATTCACCGCACCAGTAAGTTAGTCAGCCAGCTTTGTAACATGCCAATTCAAGATAACAAAGCTATCGTAGGTGCAAACGCATTCAGCCACTCTTCAGGTATCCACCAAGATGGCATGCTTAAGAACAAAAACACCTACGAAATCATGACACCTGAGTCTATTGGTCTTAAAAACCAAGCGTTGAACCTAACCAGTCGCAGTGGCCGTGCTGCGGTGAAGAGCCACATGGACACCATGGGCTACAAAGAAGATGAGTACAACCTAGACGCGCTATACGAAGACTTCTTGAAGCTAGCGGATCGCAAAGGCCAAGTATTTGATTATGACCTAGAAGCCTTGATGCACTTCTCTAACCTTCGCGAAGAGGACGATTTCTACAAATTGAACTACCTAAGCGTGCAATCAGGCAGCGTTATGGCGACAACAAGTATCAAACTTCAGTGCGGTGACCAAGAGCAAGCCGAAGCTGCGGTAGGTAATGGTCCGGTCGATGCGCTTTACCAGTGTATCTATCGAGTAACCGGATATGATATTGTTCTAGATAAGTTTGATCTAACCGCTAAAGGTGAGGGTGAAAATGGTCTAGGCCAAGCGGATATTATTGCTAACTACAAAGGTCGTAAGTACCACGGAACTGGCGTTTCGACCGATATCGTTGAAGCTTCCGGGCAAGCGTTATTGCATGTTATTAACAGCATCCACCGCGCCGATAAGATCGCCGAGATCAAACAGAGGAAAATTGAAACAGTATAAAAGACTCCAGGGACGCGAGTCGTCCCTTGAATCGATAAAAAATATAAATATTCAAGGACTAACATGACAGACAACACTTACAAAATTGCCGTTTTACCAGGAGACGGTATTGGCCCAGAAGTAATGGCACAAGCCCACAAAGTGCTAGATGCTATCGAAAAGAAACACAGCATTAGCTTTGCACGTGATGAGCACGATGTTGGTGGTATCGCCATTGATAACCACGGCTGCCCACTTCCAGAAAGCACAGTAAAGGCATGTGAAGATTCTGATGCAGTACTTTTCGGCTCAGTTGGCGGCCCAAAATGGGAACACCTACCACCTAACGATCAGCCGGAACGCGGGGCACTGCTTCCACTTCGTAAACACTTCCAGCTGTTCTGTAACCTTCGTCCAGCGCAAATCCACAAAGGCCTAGAGGCGTTTTCCCCTCTACGTGCTGATATTTCCAGTAATGGCTTCGATATTGTGGTAGTTCGTGAGCTAACTGGCGGTATCTACTTTGGCCAACCTAAAGGCCGTGAAGGTGAAGGCGCTAACGAGAAAGCGTTCGACACTGAGGTTTACCACCGTTTCGAAATCGAGCGTATCGCTAAAATTGCTTTTGAATCTGCTCGCCTACGCCGTAAAAAAGTATGCTCTATAGATAAAGCCAATGTACTGCAAAGCTCTATCCTTTGGCGTGAAGTAGTAGAAGAGATCGCAAAAGACTACCCAGATGTTGAGCTTTCACACATGTACATCGACAACGCAACCATGCAGCTAATCAAAGACCCTGCGCAGTTTGACGTGATGCTTTGCTCAAACATCTTCGGCGATATCATCTCTGATGAGTGTGCGATGATCACCGGCTCTATGGGTATGCTACCTTCAGCGTCACTTAATGAAAGTAAGTTTGGTCTATACGAGCCAGCAGGCGGTAGTGCTCCAGACATCGCAGGTAAAAACATCGCAAACCCAGTTGCACAGATCCTTTCTGCTGCACTAATGCTGCGTTACAGCCTAGGCGAAGAAGCTGCCGCTCAAGACATTGAAGCTGCGGTATCTAAAGCGCTATCAGCAGGTGAACTGACTGGCGACCTATCAGGCGACAAACCAGCACTATCGACTTCAGAGATGGGCGATAAAATCGCTGAGTACATCCTGAACTCATAATTACTGAATACACAAACACAACAGATTAAAGTCGTCATTAATAATACTAACCCAATGGCAGAGGCACTTCCTCTAAGTCATTGGTGTTGCGACAAGGCAGCGATATCAATCAGACTTGGGAGTTTACACTAAATGACCAAGCTGATTGAGAGAAGCTAACACAGTTGCAGTGACAAGGACGACGAGGAAGAGCAATGGGCAAAACATTATATGAAAAAGTCTACGACGCGCACGTCGCCGTAGCCGCTGAGGGTGAGAACCCTATTTTATACATCGACCGCCATCTGGTTCATGAAGTAACGTCGCCTCAAGCATTCGATGGTCTGCGAGAGAAAGGTCGTCAGGTTCGCCAAGTCAGCAAAACATTTGCGACTATGGACCACAACGTTTCAACACAAACTAAGGACATTAACGCTTCCGGTGAGATGGCACGTATCCAGATGGAAACGCTATCTAAGAACTGTGAAGAGTTTGGTGTCACCCTCTATGACATCAACCACAAATACCAAGGTATTGTGCACGTTATGGGGCCAGAGTTAGGTATCACTCTGCCGGGTATGACCATTGTTTGTGGTGATTCGCACACAGCAACACACGGTGCATTTGGTTCTCTTGCATTCGGGATCGGCACTTCAGAAGTAGAGCACGTGCTAGCGACTCAAACGCTAAAACAAGCACGTGCAAAAACCATGAAGATCGAAGTAAAAGGTAAGGTAGCGCCGGGCATTACTGCAAAAGATATCGTCCTAGCCATCATCGGCGAAACGACCGCAGCGGGCGGTACTGGCTACGTAGTTGAGTTCTGCGGTGAAGCAATTACTGATCTTACCATGGAAGGTCGTATGACAGTGTGTAACATGGCGATCGAGCTAGGTGCGAAAGCAGGCCTAATCGCACCAGATGAAACCACTTTTGAATACATCAAAGGTCGTAAGTTTGCTCCGCAAGGTGAAGATCTAGAAGCAGCGATTGAATACTGGTCGTCACTTAAAACGGATGACGACGCCGAGTTTGACGCAGTAGTCACACTAAACGCCGCTGACATCAAACCACAAGTCACATGGGGAACAAACCCTGGTCAGGTTATCTCTGTTGATACACCAATTCCGGATCCGGCAAGCTTTACTGACCCTGTAGAGAAAGCGTCAGCAGAGAAAGCTTTAGGCTACATGGGCTTACGAGCTGGTACTAAGTTATCTGACTATCCGGTCGACAAGGTATTCGTTGGCTCTTGTACTAACTCTCGTATAGAGGATATGCGCGCAGCGGCTGCAGTTGCCAAGGGCAAGAAAGTGGCGTCTCATGTTCAAGCGCTAATTGTTCCAGGTTCTGAACAGGTAAAAGCTCAAGCTGAAGCTGAAGGTCTAGACAAAGTCTTTATCGATGCAGGTTTTGAATGGCGTCTACCGGGCTGTTCTATGTGTCTTGCAATGAACAATGACCGCTTAGGTCCTCAGCAGCGCTGTGCTTCTACCTCAAACCGTAACTTTGAAGGTCGCCAAGGTCGTGACGGTCGCACCCATTTAGTCAGCCCAGCAATGGCCGCAGCCGCAGCAATTGCTGGTCACTTCGTTGATATTCGTGAACTATAAGAGGAGTAAAAATATGTCAGGCTTTAAACAACATACCGGCTTAGTTGTTCCTCTAGATGCAGCGAATGTCGATACAGATGCTATTATCCCCAAGCAGTTTCTACAGAAGGTTTCTCGTCTAGGTTTCGGTAAGCACTTATTCCACGATTGGCGCTTTCTCGATGACGCTGGCGAGCAGCTAAACCCAGAATTCGTAATGAATGCACCTCGTTACCAGGGCGCTTCTATCCTGCTAGCTCGCGAAAACTTTGGCTGTGGCTCGTCTCGCGAACATGCGCCATGGGCACTGGCGGATTACGGCATCAAAGCGATGATTGCTCCAAGCTTTGCCGATATTTTCTACGGAAACTCAATCAATAACCAAATGGTTCCAGTACGCCTAACCGAGCAAGAAGTGGATGAAATCTTCCAGTTCGTTGAAGCAAACGAAGGGGCAGAAGTTGAAGTGGACCTAGAAGCAAATTTAGTACGAGCTAACGGAAAGGAGTACTCGTTTGAGATTGATGAGTTCCGTCGCCACTGCCTACTCAACGGCTTAGACAACATCGGCCTAACTCTTCAACATGAAGACAAAATTGCGGCTTTTGAAGCAAATATTCCAAGCTTCCTCAAGTAACCCGCAAATTGATACCAAATAGACAAAAGGTTAGCTTCGGCTGACCTTTTTTGTTTTGTCGCGAAACAAACTCTGTAGTAACTAGGTCTATTCACATAAGCACTTTTAAATTAGGACGCCACCGGATGATACGCATCATTACTTTGCTACTGACCATTATCTCTTTCCAAACTTTCGCCGCCCCTAAATCAGAGCTTTGGCCGTTATGGAGCAAGTCAGATGAAACCAACACCAGTGTTATCTCTCATCAACCCTGGCAAAAGTTTTTAGACAAGTATCTAGTGTCATCAGGAGAGAATACCCTAGTCAAATACGCAGATGTCACTAACGATGATAAACAGCAGTTAAAAGCCTATATTGCTCACCTATCTATCTATGACCCTCGAGCGTATAGCAAAGCCGAACAGTATGCTTATTGGGTCAACCTCTACAATGCCATCACAGTAGACCTGATCCTTGAAGAGTATCCCATTAAGTCAATCACTAAGCTAGGTGGACTATTTAGCTTTGGGCCGTGGGGAGAGTATGTGATCACTATTAACGGTCATGAGTTAACCCTCAACGATATCGAACACCGAATCCTACGACCTATATGGAATGACCCTCGTACTCACTATGCGGTTAACTGCGCGAGTTTAGGTTGCCCTAACCTGCAATCACAAGCGTTTACCGCTGAAAACAGCGAGCAACTACTAGAGAAAGCCGCCAAAGAGTTTATTAATAGCGATAAAGGGGTTCTTCAATCCAACGGTAAAACTCAACTTTCTTCCATCTACGATTGGTTTGCCGATGATTTTGGCAATCCGCAGGATTTGATTCAGCACTTAGCCAAATACCATCCAGAGCTAGCGAACCTTAGTGGTAAGTTTAGTTATGAATATGATTGGGACTTGAATGAACAGAAGTAGAGCTCAATGACTGAGCTGGGGAACTTGGCAAAAAGTCGAATACGCGAGGCGATGATGTTTCTTAAGCAAAATCCCCCTTCTCGACCATGGATACAAAACTTGCGTGACCGTATATATCAACATGACAGATATTTTGCGTAGAAACATTGTCGCCATTGTGCCCCGAAGAATTGGGGATGACATTTCTGCCCAAACTTCGGGTACGAAAAAGCCCTAACATCGCTGTTAGGGCTTTGTCTAATTAAGAACCTGGCAATGTCCTACTCTCACATGGGGAAGCCCCACACTACCATCGGCGCTAATTCGTTTCACTTCTGAGTTCGGCATGGAATCAGGTGGGTCCAAATCGCTATGGTCGCCAAGTAAAATTCTTTACGTTTTGCTTTAAGCTCTTATCGAAAAGCATAAAACAAACAGTAAATGGTGCTGATACCCAGACTCGAACTGGGGACCTCATCCTTACCAAGGATGCGCTCTACCACCTGAGCTATATCAGCATCAAGATGTCCCTTTAGGACTAAAAAAGCCCGTTTTTACAAACGGGCTCTTCGATAAATTTAAAGCCTGGCGATGTCCTACTCTCACATGGGGAAGCCCCACACTACCATCGGCGCTAATTCGTTTCACTTCTGAGTTCGGCATGGAATCAGGTGGGTCCAAATCGCTATGGTCGCCAAGCAAATTTTGTTTAAGTTCCTAGAAGCTAGTTCTTGTATGGTTAAGCCTCACGGGCAATTAGTACAGGTTAGCTCAATGCCTCACAGCACTTACACACCCTGCCTATCAACGTTCTAGTCTCGAACAACCCTTTCCGAACTTAGCTACCGGGCAATGCGTCTGGCGACACAACCCGAACACCAGAGGTTCGTCCACTCCGGTCCTCTCGTACTAGGAGCAGCCCCCTTCAATCTTCCAACGCCCACGGCAGATAGGGACCGAACTGTCTCACGACGTTCTAAACCCAGCTCGCGTACCACTTTAAATGGCGAACAGCCATACCCTTGGGACCGACTTCAGCCCCAGGATGTGATGAGCCGACATCGAGGTGCCAAACACCGCCGTCGATATGAACTCTTGGGCGGTATCAGCCTGTTATCCCCGGAGTACCTTTTATCCGTTGAGCGATGGCCCTTCCATACAGAACCACCGGATCACTATGACCTGCTTTCGCACCTGCTCGAATTGTCATTCTCGCAGTCAAGCGGGCTTATGCCATTGCACTAACCTCACGATGTCCAACCGTGATTAGCCCACCTTCGTGCTCCTCCGTTACTCTTTGGGAGGAGACCGCCCCAGTCAAACTACCCACCAGGCACTGTCCTCAACCCGGATAACGGGTCTAAGTTAGAACATCAACACTACAAGGGTGGTATTTCAAGGACGGCTCCAACGATACTGGCGTACCGTCTTCAAAGCCTCCCACCTATCCTACACATGTAGGGTCAATGTTCAGTGCCAAGCTGTAGTAAAGGTTCACGGGGTCTTTCCGTCTAGCCGCGGGTACACTGCATCTTCACAGCGATTTCAATTTCACTGAGTCTCGGGTGGAGACAGCGTGGCCATCATTACGCCATTCGTGCAGGTCGGAACTTACCCGACAAGGAATTTCGCTACCTTAGGACCGTTATAGTTACGGCCGCCGTTTACCGGGGCTTCGATCAAGAGCTTCGACCTAAGTCTAACCCCATCAATTAACCTTCCGGCACCGGGCAGGCGTCACACCGTATACGTCATCTTACGATTTTGCACAGTGCTGTGTTTTTAATAAACAGTTGCAGCCACCTGGTATCTGCGACTCTCAATAGCTCCATCCGCAAGGGACTTCACCGTCAAGAGCGTACCTTCTCCCGAAGTTACGGTACCATTTTGCCTAGTTCCTTCACCCGAGTTCTCTCAAGCGCCTTGGTATTCTCTACCCGACCACCTGTGTCGGTTTGGGGTACGATTCCTTACAATCTGAAGCTTAGAGGCTTTTCCTGGAAGCATGGCATCAATGACTTCACTACCGTAGTAGCTCGACATCGTGTCTCAGCCTTAAAGAGAGCCGGATTTACCTAACTCTCAAGCCTACGCACTTGAACCTGGACAACCGTCGCCAGGCCCACCTAGCCTTCTCCGTCCCCCCATCGCAATTGTAAGAAGTACGGGAATATTAACCCGTTTCCCATCGACTACGCCTTTCGGCCTCGCCTTAGGGGTCGACTTACCCTGCCCCGATTAACGTTGGACAGGAACCCTTGGTCTTCCGGCGAGGGGGTTTTTCACCCCCTTTATCGTTACTCATGTCAGCATTCGCACTTCTGATACCTCCAGCATGCTTTACAACACACCTTCAACGGCTTACAGAACGCTCCCCTACCCAATACATAAAATGCATTGCCGCAGCTTCGGTTTATAGCTTAGCCCCGTTACATCTTCCGCGCAGGCCGACTCGACTAGTGAGCTATTACGCTTTCTTTAAATGATGGCTGCTTCTAAGCCAACATCCTAGCTGTCTAAGCCTTCCCACATCGTTTCCCACTTAGCTATAATTTGGGACCTTAGCTGGCGGTCTGGGTTGTTTCCCTCTCCACGACGGACGTTAGCACCCGCCGTGTGTCTCCCGGATAGTACTTACTGGTATTCGGAGTTTGCAAAGGGTTGGTAAGTCGGGATGACCCCCTAGCCTTAACAGTGCTCTACCCCCAGTAGTATTCGTCCGAGGCTCTACCTAAATAGATTTCGGGGAGAACCAGCTATCTCCAGGTTTGATTGGCCTTTCACCCCTAGCCACAAGTCATCCGCTAATTTTTCAACATTAGTCGGTTCGGTCCTCCAGTTGATGTTACTCAACCTTCAACCTGCCCATGGCTAGATCACCTGGTTTCGGGTCTATATCCAGCAACTCGACGCCCAGTTAAGACTCGATTTCTCTACGGCTCCCCTAGATGGTTAACCTTGCTACTGAATATAAGTCGCTGACCCATTATACAAAAGGTACGCAGTCACAGGACAAGCCTGCTCCTACTGCTTGTACGTACACGGTTTCAGGTTCTATTTCACTCCCCTCACAGGGGTTCTTTTCGCCTTTCCCTCACGGTACTGGTTCACTATCGGTCAGTCAGTAGTATTTAGCCTTGGAGGATGGTCCCCCCATATTCAGACAGGATATCACGTGTCCCGCCCTACTCGATTTCACTGATGATGAGATGTCGGTTACGGGGCTATCACCCTGTATCGCGCCACTTTCCAGAGGCTTCACCTGTCTCATTAAAAGCTTAAGGGCTAGTCCAATTTCGCTCGCCGCTACTTTCGGAATCTCGGTTGATTTCTTTTCCTCGGGGTACTTAGATGTTTCAGTTCCCCCGGTTCGCCCTGTTGAGCTATGTATTCACTCAACAGTAATACCTTATGGTATTGGGTTTCCCCATTCAGAAATCCCAGACTCAAATGGTTGTTACTACCTAATCTGGGCTTATCGCAAGTTACTACGTCTTTCATCGCCTCTGACTGCCAAGGCATCCACCGTGTACGCTTAGTCACTTAACCATACAACCCCAAAGGGTCTT
>NZ_JATABG010000135.1:0-8711 GCF_036533755.1 Vibrio sp. M260118
CGCCAAGATATTAGTTTTAATGCCTCTTTAAACAGTAGTTCTGGCTGGCCTTGGAGTGATGACATAGAACAAGTGTTGTTCTCTGGTTCACCCTTGATGCAAGAGTGCGTTTTCTTTCACAAACTCTCGAATGTTCTAATTGTGACTGACTTGGTGGAAAACTTCTCAGGACAAGAGTTCAACTATTGGCAACGCTTGGTGGCGAAAGGCGTAGGCATACTCGCTCCCAATGGAAAAATGCCTATTGATTGGCGATTAAGTTTTATGTTTGGCAAAGCGGATGCCCGCAAACACCTTGACCGTTTATTACAGTGGAATCCTCAAGTGTTGGTGATGTCGCATGGTGAAATCGTGAGGCAAAACGCTAAGGAGTTCTTAACTAAATCCTTTAAATGGTTAATATAAAAGTTCATCTATCTTGTGAAACTTAGTTGGTTGTAAATGAAGCAGAGTATTGTCCATATCGCATTAGTCGTTGAAGATTACGATGATGCGATTGATTTCTATGTCAATAAATTGAAGTTCGAGCTAATAGAAGACACTTACCAACCCGAACAAGATAAACGTTGGGTGGTTGTCGCTCCGCCAAACTCCAATGGTGTGACCTTGCTGCTTGCTAAGGCATCTAAACCTGAGCAGCACAGCTTTGTTGGTAATCAAACGGGGGGTCGAGTATTCCTATTTTTAAATACTGACGACTTTTGGCGAGACTATAACCGCATGAAATCGATCGGGATCAACTTCGTCCGTGAGCCTAAAGAGCAAGACTACGGCACAGTGGCAGTGTTTGAAGACCTATATGGCAACCTGTGGGATTTACTGCAGTTAAATCCAGACCATCCAATGGCAAGTCGATAATTAACCTCAGTTATGGATAATAATAGCGATATTTGGCGTGAGTACTACCAGAAAGCTCTGACTCGACCTCACGCTAAGCGTACTGAGTTTGCTCTGAGCTTAAATGAGTCTTCATCTAAGGTGGCGATTGATTGTGGCTGTGGGGTAGGCAGTGATATTGATTACATGCTGCAACAAGGCTATCAAGTACATGGCTTTGATATCAACTCAGATTCAATCGCCATTTGCCGAGACAGATTTGGCGGTAATCCTTTGGCGGATGTTTCACAGCACTCGTTCGAGAACTATAACTACCCGGAGTGTGGCGTGGTTATTGCCAACTCAAGTCTGTTTTTCGCTGAACCTGAAGCGTTCGACGCAACTTGGCAGAAGATTGAATCTTGTCTTGTTAAAGGCGGTGTTTTTGCGGGTGACTTTATGGGGACAAAAGACAGTTGGGCGAATAACTACCGTAGCCCGACTGCACCACTTTCTGAATCGCACCTACGTTCACTCTTTGCCAACTTTGAAATCATCCGATTCTTCGAGCGAGACGAGCAAGCCAAAACCTCATTAGGTAGATTGAAGCACTGGCATACTTACTCAGTGGTTGCGGTGAAACTGCGTTAATCGATTCGATTAAAGCAATACTACTCGAAACCAAGTAGGAGAGGGTTTATCATAGGTTTTACGTTCCACCAATTAAATATCTGATATGTCATTTCCTCCTTGCCCTAACTGCCAATCTGAATACGTTTATCAAGATCAAATCAATCTTGTTTGCCCCGAGTGTGCCTTTGAATGGAACCCAAATGAAGTAGACGAGAATGTCTTCATCGCCAGAGATGCCAATGGAACAGAGCTCGCTGAAGGCGACAAAGTCACCCTAGCCAAAGACCTAAAAGTAAAAGGCAGCTCGCTTGTGTTAAAGATCGGCACTAAAGCAGTTGTGAGGCGTATTGTTGAAGGAAAAGATCACGAGCTCGATTGTAAAGTCGATGGCGCGGGCGAGATGATGGTCACCGCCAAGTTTGTGAAGAAAGCCTAGAACCTGAGATTTTCTATTTCTGGTTGGCGTTTTATCGCTTTGTAAGAGCCCCTACTGACAGTTGTTGTCAGTAGGGGCTTATTACTATGTAGGGCATAGAAAACAAGGAGCAAAAAATGAAATTACAAAAGATCCAAGGATTCGATGTTGCAGGTTATTCTGTGCGCACAACTAATCTAGCAGAGCAAGAGGAAGGGACAGCAAAGATAGGGCATTTATGGCAACGTTTCTTTAGCGAGGTAGCTCCTAGCCTAGATCCTGGGGCGAAGGTTTATGGCTTATACACTAACTATGAATCGGATTATACAGGCGAGTTCGATGTTATTGCCTGTTCGGATTGCTTGATTAGCAGCGATGCAGATTTCGTTTCAACCCAAATTGCTACAGGAAATTACTTAGTATTTTCTGCTAAAGGCGAATTTCCAACTGTTGTCATTGAGCTGTGGAAAGAGGTTTGGGCGTATTTTTCAGATCCTAATTACCCCCATCAACGTTCCTACAACACCGACTTTGAATTCTACAAAAGTGCCGATGAAGTGGAGATATATATAGGGGTTGAGTTGTAGGTGACTGGTTGCGAATACGAGATAACGCTAAGATACTTATAAAGAAATCTTTTTCACAATGGGAGACTTAGGTCAGCCAATGTAAAAATGTGAGCTCACTAGATAATGCCATTTGTTGCACTTGTGAGAGTCTTCCAACCTCCTTATGATGATCTTTCGTACTAGTTGGATAGGACAAGGTTCGTTATGAAGAATACGTTTGAACACGCGCTGCCTGATGCTCAAGGCTACTTTGGTGAATATGGTGGTAGCTTTATCCCCGAGGAGTTGCAAAAGGTAATTGATGAGATCACTGCTGAATATGATAAATGCCGCCAAGATCCTGCATTTCAAGCGGAACTCGCGCGTCTATACAAGCATTTTGTTGGTCGTCCAAGTCCTATCTTTCATGCGGAAAATCTATCGAAAAAGTATGGTGCAGATATCTACCTAAAGCGTGAAGACCTAAACCATACTGGCGCACATAAGATTAACCACTGCTTGGGTGAAGCGTTGCTCGCCAAGAAGATGGGTAAGAAGAAGCTTATTGCTGAAACAGGTGCGGGGCAGCATGGTGTCGCACTGGCTACGGCCGCAGCGCTCGTCGGCCTAGAGTGTGATATCTATATGGGTGAAGTTGATATCGCAAAAGAGCACCCAAATGTGGTTCGCATGCGCATTTTAGGTGCCACGGTTATCCCTGCCACTCATGGTCGTAAAACCCTTAAAGAAGCAGTAGATGCTGCGTTCGAAGCCTATCTAAAAGACCCAATTACTCAACTGTATGCGATTGGCTCTGTGGTTGGTCCTCACCCATTCCCAATGATGGTACGTGATTTCCAATCTATCATCGGTAATGAAGCTCGCGAGCAGTTCCGAGAGATGACTGGCGAGCTCCCTAACAACCTTGTTGCTTGTGTTGGTGGTGGTTCAAATGCCATGGGACTGTTTACAGCGTTTTTAGAAGATGAAGCGGTGGCTATCCATGGCGTTGAGCCTGCAGGCCGTTCGTTGGTGGAAGAAGGTGAGCATGCTGCGACATTAACCCTAGGTGAGCCTGGGATGATGCATGGTTTTAAATCTTACATGCTGAAAGATAACAATGGCGAACCCCAAAAGGTCTATTCGGTAGCGAGTGGTCTAGATTACCCATCAGTTGGACCTCAACACAGTTATTTAAAAGATCTTGGCCGTGTTCAGTATGGTACTGCTGACGATAAAGAGTCGATCGATGCGTTTTTTGAGTTGTCACGTTTGGAGGGAATCATCCCCGCAATTGAATCTGCTCATGCCGTGGCGTATGCACTTAAATTGGCTAAACAGGGCGAGAAGGGCTCAATCCTGCTTAATCTATCTGGCCGTGGTGATAAAGATATCGACTTTGTGGTTGAAAACTACGGTAAACAATACGGTATTGAGTCTCTGATTTAATCGTTAGGTTCACTGCTTTAACGAGGATGGCCTGGCTTATAGCTAGGCCAGTAACAAGAGACATCATCAATACTCAGCAAGATGGTCAAACTTAGCGGTTTGGCCACACTCCTAGGCATCTATGATTAACACCATAATTAAACTAACAAATAGTCCTAGCGACAATAACTGCCAAAACCTGACGGGATTACGTTCAACCAAAGGTAGAGAGCTCATTGGCTTCGCTTGTGGGTTAGCGTGGGTAAAGTCATGAACAAATTCACTGACCTCAATATACCTTTTACCTACATCAAGCTGAGTGGCTTTTTTAACTGCGTAATCAATCCATTCAGGAATCTCTGGGTTGTAAGATCGTAGTGAGTGATATCTGAGCTTCGCCAGCGCTTGCTTGTTATGGCAATTTGATAATTGGGTACCGTAAGGGAGTTGTTGAGTTAACAGGAAATAGGTTAGGGCGCCCAATGAGAAAACATCAGCCTGCTGGGTTGGAAGCTCACCAATAAAGTACTCTGGGGCACTATACTGCGCCGTTCCTGGGATAGCGAAGCTTCTGTCTTTTATCTCACCGATACCTGCCACATACACGGCGCCATAATCGATAATCTTTACGCTACCACTTTCGTCAATCATCACATTGTTCGGGCGTAGGTCTTGATGGATCATCTGTTGCCGATGCATCGCTTGTAAACCTTTGGCGATTTGAGTGATGATGTCTCTCACTTTCGCGAGTGGCGGGTCCGGGTTATCTTGTAGCCACTCAGCTAGGGTTTGCCCTTCTAAATACTCTGCTACCATATACAAATAGCGCTTTTCTGCGGGAATAACTTCCAATAGGTAAGGGCTGCTAAGCTTTTGTCCAACCCATTCCTCCATCAACATACTTTCTAAAAAACTATGCTTCGTGCGCATCTCTTCAGAAGGAACTTTAAGTGCCACTTTGCGTCCGGTTTTCTCGTTCTTGGCTAAATAGATATGGCTACGACTGGTCACTGACAAAGCCCGCTCGATCAAAAAGCCGTCAAACACCTGCCTTGCACTTAATGCTGGTGGTAGTTGTAACGTATCAAGCTGAGTGGAAACTTCATTGAACTCTCGTTGTGGCAACTGCTCGATCTTAACCAATTGCAGTGACAGGTTGTCATCGCTGCCATTGTCTAGAGCCAGTGTTTTGATTTTGTGTGCTTTTTGCTCAAGGTCGCCTACAGCATGACTCAATAGTTCAATGATGCTTTTACGCGGAACAAACTCGTAAATACCGTCAGTAGCAACGACAAAAATGTCACCTTTTTCAATCGGGTATTCTCGATAATCGGCCTCAAGCTGTGGGGCGATTCCGAGTGCTTTGGTGAGATAACTGTTTGATGCATCGACCGCACGTCGGTGATCTTCGGTCAGTTGCTCTAGATGGTTTGCGCTAAAACGGTAAACTCGCGTATCGCCAGTGCTTAATATGTGCGCTGTATGCGACTTGATAACCACAGCGCTAAAAGTACATACGTAACCTTTGTCAGGATTAAAGCGATCTAAGCTTTGCTGGCCTTGCGCATAGAGCCAATAGTTGAGAGCTTGGAGCACCTTGGTTGCGGAGTGTTTGACTGACCAAGCACTGGATGTTGAGAAGTAATCATTAATAAAGCTGTGTATCGCGGTTTCGCTAGCTACCTGACTAACTTGGCTCGAGCTAATCCCATCAGCCATCGCCACTACGACACCTTTATTTTCAAGTGCATGACCAGAAGGAATTTTGGCGCCAATCGCATCTTGATTCAGTGGTTTGATGCCAGCACTAGTAACTTGAGCAATATCTATTTTTAGTTGAGCAGACATAAAATAGCCCCGTTGTTACCAGCGGGGCGTCCAAGTCGTTATTTTGTCGCTAGTTCAGCGCCGACAGCAGCTTTACGCTCTGGGCTTGTTCTCACATGAGTAAGATAAATCGGTAAACCTACCAGTAAGAATCCACCCACTAGGTTACCTAGTGCCGTTGGGATTTCGTTCCAGATTAAGTAGTCCATTACTGTAAAGTCACCACCCATGATCATTGAGAATGGGAACAGGAACATGTTTACGATTGAGTGCTCAAAGCCCATAAAGAAGAACAGCATGATTGGCATCCACATCGCGACCATTTTACCGCTGGCATGGGTTGAGATCATTGCGCCTACCACGCCCATAGATACCATCCAGTTACAAAGCATGCCGCGAATGAAAATGGTAAACCAACCTGCTAAGCCGTGCTCTTGGTAACCAAGTGTTCGGGATTCGCCTATGGTACTAACTTTGGCTGCGAGAGTACCGCCATCGGTGTTATATCCGTATGTCAAAATGAAGGAAGCAAAAAAGGCTACGGTTAATGCACCAGCAAAGTTACCTACAAACACTAGGCCCCAGTTTCTTAGCATCTGATTGACGCTACATCCTGAACGTTTATCAATGACAGCTAAAGGCACCAAGGTAAAGACACCTGTTAACAAATCGAACTTCATTAAGTAGAGCATAATGAAGCCAACTGGGAATAAGATCGCCCCCACCAGAGGGTTACCTGTTTTGACGATTACGGTTATGGCGAAGAAAGCCGCCAACGCTAAGATGGCCCCGGCCATAAAGGCTCGAACTAGGGTGTCTTTGATCGACATAAATATCTTTTGTTCACCTGCATCGACCATCTTGGTCGCAAACTCTTTCGGCTCTATATAAGACATCGCAATACTCTCCTCAGTTTTAATTGCTAATTGGAATAAAGCTAGTACCGTGCCAGAAAAATAAACTCATTAAAATACAATGCTTTAGATGTAAAAATATGTTTCAGGTTTGCTAAGTGACTAATTTTTAGCCCTATTTTAGTGCACCTGTTTTTATATCATTGTGCAGCTTATTTGTTCATTAGCGTCAATTGTGAGGGGAATTAGACTTCTTACATTTGGTTGATTTCTTGCATAGAGAGATAGGTAGGCGATAGGTTCTCAAGATCGATAAAGTGCTTCTAAGCCCTGATTTATGACGTTAATTGACGGTGCAAACCCAGTTAAATCGGGCTGTGCCAGGTTGTTCGATATGAGCTTCGATTGTAACAGTGTTGACTAGTAAATATGCCCTTTATTGGTGCGCCGTTGTGGATTGTCTGGTGCGAACCTTTGGGTCAATTCAAGACGTTACTAGAGGACTGACTGCCAGCTGATTGGTGTTTATCGCGTGGTACATGCAAAGAGGACCTGACTTCTATGGCGGACTATTTCTGGTTGATAACATGTTCATTTTTGGTGTTTTTAATGCAAGCCGGTTTCTTGTGCTTAGAAAGTGGGCGTATTAGAAGTAAGAACAGTATCAACGTGGCAGCAAAAAACATCTCTGACCTTATCATCGCAATGATCGGCTTTTGGGCTGTGGGCTTTTCTTTGATGTTTGGTGATAGCCTGCTTGGGGTTATCGGTTTTTCTCCATCCTTCCTTGATGTGGAGAGTAGCCCCTGGGATATCAGTTTCTTTCTATTTCAAGTAATGTTCTGTGGCACAGCGACAACGCTGATGTCTGGCGCGGTAGCGGAAAGAATGTCGTTCAATGGGTATTTGTTGTGTGCATTAGTAATGAGTATTGCTATATACCCTGTTGTTGGTCACTGGGCATGGAGCGGCGCTTTTAACTCTGACAATCAGGGTTGGTTGCAAGCGCTTGGTTTTGTCGACTTTGCTGGCTCCATGGTTGTTCACGGTGTTGGTGGCTGGCTCTCTTTGGTAGCAGTGCTTATCATCGGACCTAGAATTGGTCGATTTGAGCAAGGTGTACAGCTTCCCCAAGGCAGTAACTTACCCTTATCTGCACTAGGCGTACTCCTTATCTGGTTTGGCTGGTTCGGGTTCAATGGGGGCAGTACTTTAGTTTTTGATCACAACGTTCCCTCAGTTCTGCTCATGACGTGTTTATCTGCAGCCTGGGGCGGGGTTCTCGCCTCTTCTGCCTATTATTTAAAGTACCGATTTTTAGACGTTACCCATTTGCTTAATGGCGTGATTGCAGGTCTTGTCGGGATTACCGCTGGTTGTCATGCTGTCGGAACAGTTGATGCCATGATCATTGGTTCCGTGTCTGGATTATTAGTTTTCTATGCGACCGAGCAACTGGAGAAGTGGAAAATAGATGATGCTCTCGGTGTTGTTCCTGCGCATCTTGTCCCTGGCATATGGGGAACAATGGCTGTGGGTCTACTTGGCGACCTCTCAATCTTGGATACAGGATTATCGAGATTCGAACAGGTAGGAGTGCAGTTGTTAGGAATTGTATGCATTAGCTTATGGTGTATTGCAGTTGGCTACAGCGTACTTTTTCTGCTTAATAAACGTATCCCGTTACGTGTCTCGGTAGCAGACGAAGAGAAAGGTATGAATGTCGCGGAGCACAATGCGGCAACAGAGATGCTTGATCTGTTGGTCTCAATGAAAAAGCAGAAAGACAGTGCAGATTTCTCTCGCCAAGTCCCTGAACATCCTTTTACTGAAGTTGGCTTGGTCGCTAGTCAGTACAACCAAGTCATCAAGCGTGTCCAAGCCGAAATCTCAAACCGAGACAACGCGATCAATGATTTCCAAGAGAGTGAAAAGCGCAAGAGTGCAATTTTAGACTCCTCAATGGATTGTATTGTCACGTTGGACAATAAAGGCCATATTTTGGAGTTTAACCCTACCGCTGAAAGAACATTCGAATGTCCGAAAAGCTCGGTGAAGGGAAAGAGCTTTATTGATTACTTTGTGCCTGTTGATAAACGCAATTTTGCGCAGCAAAGCCTTAACCATGGCTTCTCTTCATACGATGGATTGCTTATCAATAGGCGGAATGAGTTGAAGCTCCAAAGAACC
>NZ_JATABG010000136.1:0-8692 GCF_036533755.1 Vibrio sp. M260118
AGCTTAAAGAGACGTTAAACCAACTAGAATCTGACTATTCGCTTGCTGAGCAACAACAGCGAGATGCAATAATTCAAGGTCGTGCAGAGCGCAAAAAGCAACGCCGCCTCGGTGAAGAGACGCTCAACACCAATGAACTTGACAAGTTGCTCGTCGAACTCAGCAAACAGAGTGTGGCCGAGAAAAACGTACTCAAGTATTTAAAGCTCGAGTGGGAAGAGAAAATTGCTCAAGTCAAAACTGAGCTCGATAAACTCACCTCTGAGCTCGATGCACTTAAAGAGCAACGCAAACAACTCTCGAATGCACTGCAAAACAAGCTATTTGAGCAGTATTGCTTTTTGAATATTCGCGGTGAGCTGCGGTCGCTTAACTCGATTTTTGCTCCAACCACTTCACCGACTCCACCAGCAGGTGCAGGTGAATGTGCCGCGCCAAAACTGCTTCACTATGCGTTTAAACATGGCTACAAGCCGATCGCTATGGCTGAGTTCTGGTGGGGAGTGTCTCCGAAGTCTGAAATCCGTCAACACACACAGTACTACCCTTCTTGCAACAGCAAATGCAAACCGATTTTAGGCCATATGCTTGAAGGTATGTTGGTTGACGACAACCCATTGGAAGAGAACTGGGCGGAAGATAAAGAGCTAGAGATTCTGTTCGAAGATGAAACCATGGTTGTGGTTAATAAGCCTTCGGGTCTATTGTCAGTGCCTGGCAAAACCATTACTGACTCTGCCTATACTCGACTTCATGCTCGATATCCCGATGTCGAGGGCCCTTTCGTCATCCATCGTCTTGATATGGCCACATCTGGGTTACTCGTATTTGCCCTAACAAAGCGCGCTAATAAAAGTCTACAAAAGCAGTTTATCTCCCGTAGCGTACAAAAACGTTACGTTGCCTTGCTTGAAGGTACGGTTTCTCAATCGAGTGGCGATATCGATCTACCCATGCGTGGCGATCCAGTCGACCGACCACGTCAGTTGGTCTGTTTTGAACATGGCAAGCCAGCACAAACTCATTGGCAAGAGATCGCTCAAACTGATGGCAGAAGTAAGCTCTACTTGTACCCAAAAACCGGACGCACCCACCAGTTGCGCGTCCATTGTGCGCATCATCTGGGGCTTAACTTACCTATGGTCGGCGACGCTTTATACGGCGTAAAAGCAGACCGACTGCATCTACACGCTGAGCGACTTGAGCTTCAACACCCATACAGTGGCAAAGCAATGACATTCCAAGTTGACGCTGAGTTTTAATGTCTATGTTTTGAGAGTGGATTGCGTGTCTATCAAACTTAGACAAAATTCACTCTTGAGACTGACCTCCCTTTTTCCTCACACTAGCCTCGTATTCAATGGCTTAACTCCGTAGCATGTCAGTGACAATTACGGAGGGTTTGTATGTCTATCTATTCTACATTAGTGAAATGGCATCGTGGCGAAAACGAGGCTTTCAGCGACAATCAATATAGCCGTGGCCACACATGGGAATTTGATGGCGGCGTATGCGTGCCAGCGTCCGCTTCTCCCCATGTGGTTCCGCTACCTTATTCTGTCGAAGAAAACGTTGATCCTGAAGAGGCGTTCATCGCATCGATCTCCAGTTGCCACATGCTGACTTTTCTTGGCATCGCCGCGAAGAAACGCTATGTGATTGATAGCTACATCGACCATGCTGAGGGAATAATGGAAGAAGACACTAACGGTAAAACCTCAGTAACTAAGGTGACGCTAAAGCCTGTGATTGTCTTTTCAGGTAATAAACCAAGCAGAACTCAACTCGAAAAGCTTCACCACCTTGCTCATGAACACTGCTTTATCGCCAATTCGGTCAAGACTGAAATCACCACAGAGATCATTGAGTAACCTTAAATGAAAAAAACAGTACTTGTCGCGAGCACACTTGCTTTTGGGTTGTTTGTCATTGTGGGTCAACAGAAAGGGCTGTTTGGTTCTAACAATCCTGAATCCTTTCCTAAACGACCAAGCCAACCAGATTTCGTCGTTTCTAAGCAGTTTGACGGTGAGTGGATAGGAAGACGCATTGATGCCAGTGGTAACAACATGTGCGAGCGAACCACTATTACCGGCACTATCAAAGACGGATTAGCCAAGTTGACTCTCACCTACAATGGCACCTCACTCAAAGGCTGGGTGGCAGAGGAAGATGGCAACCTTAGACTGTACGCAACTAACCGACAATGGGACTATCGATTCAGTGGTACTGCCAATCGAAATAAAATCCAAGGTAAATGGCACTTAACCAATGGTCCATGCATAGGGACATGGTATTTAGAGCAAGTTGAGCGGCAGAAACAAAGCTGAGTATCGCCACTCTTTCTGTTACACTCTGCGTCAATTATACGGGTAACGAACCGACTAGATACAGAGTGTAAACATGTCATTCTCAAAACTTGGCTTAAGCCAGCCTATCACTGATGCGATTTCTAAGCTTGGTTACGACAAGCCGACCAACATCCAAACCAAAGCGATCCCTGTCATTCTCGAAGGCCAAGACCTTATAGCGGCGGCACAAACAGGCACGGGTAAGACTGCCAGCTTTGTACTGCCAATCTTAGAGAAACTGGCACAGGGAGAAACTCAGCGTAAGAAGCGCGTTCGTGCCCTGATTCTAGCTCCAACTCGTGAGCTAGCGATGCAAGTCGATCAAAAAGTGAAAGACTATAGCAAGCACCTCAATCTTACTTCATTGGCTATGTACGGTGGCGTTGATGAACAAGCGCAAAAACAAGCCGTGATTGACGGCGTCGATATTCTGGTAGCGACGCCAGGACGTCTACTCGACATGTATGGCAAACGCGCGGTTTACTTTGAAGAGATCGAAGTATTAGTGCTCGATGAAGCTGACCGAATGCTGGATATGGGCTTTATCGAAGACATCAACAAAATCCTCGATCGTCTGCCAACCGATATTCAACACCTACTGTTTTCAGCAACGCTATCTAACAAGGTTCGCGATCTCGCTAAAACTGCTGTTTACGATCCTTACGAGATCTCTATCGCTGCCAACCAGGCGTCTAAAAAGAACATCGAGCAGTGGCTAATTACCGTCGACAAAGATAAAAAATCGGCACTACTAAGCCACCTAATTAAAGAGAATGATTGGGACCAAGCACTGATCTTTATCGAAACAAAACATGGTGCTGCAAAGCTTGCGACTCAGCTTGAAAAGCGCGGCATTGTCGCTGAAGCCTTCCATAGTGGTCGTAGCCAAGCTGTGCGCGCAAAACTGTTAGAAGACTTCAAAGCAGGAAACATCAAATACATGATTGCCACAGGCGTTGGTGCTCGTGGTATTGATATTGAAGGCTTAACACGAGTAGTCAACTACGACCTTCCCTTCCCTGCCGATGAATACGTTCACCGTATTGGTCGTACCGGTCGCGCGGATGCACAAGGTGAAGCGATCTCTTTTGTCTCAAAAGATAATTTCAAAAACCTATGTATGATCGAATCACGTTTAGGTCACTTAATTGAGCGTCGTGAAGTGGAAGGATTCGAGCCACGTAAACCTGTGCCAATCTCTATTTTGAACTATGTACCTAAACATAAACGTCAGCAACAGGAGCAGTAAATGGAAGCGCCGAGTAAGATTACCTTCTTTGAATTTCTGACGCCTTTAGTCGCGTCGGGTAAGAAAACCATCACGATTAGGGATGAGTCCGAGTCTCACTATGTACCGGGAACCACGGTAGAGGTGTTTACCTTAGAAACCGACCAAAAGGTATGTGAAGTAAAAATCCTATCAGTGAAACCACTCCATTTTGATGAGATAAATGAGTTCCACGCTGAGCAAGAGTACATTGAGTTGCCAAAGCTTAAAAAGCTCATTCGTGAAATCTATCCAAATACAGACACTCTATTTGAAATCAGCTACCAACTGGTGTAATTCATTGTGGGTCGCTTGGACTTTCTGCCTAGCGACCTAACCTAAAACCGACTTTGGTTCACAAAGCACTTATCCATTGCAGTACTTGTAATCTCAATACTCATCAACAAGCATTACATCGGATCTCACCTCCGTTAAATGTCATCCGCCGCAAACCAACTAGACGACTGGTCTAATTTAATTTATAGTACCGCTATGAATATGAAAACAAACGATACTCGTCAACACATACTCGATGTAGGTTATGAGTTAGTAGTGAACAAGGGCTTCACTGCGGTAGGTCTTTCGCAATTGCTCAAGGCAGCTGACGTACCAAAAGGTTCCTTTTACCACTACTTCAAGTCTAAAGAGCAGTTTGGCGAAACGCTGATCGAAGATTACTTTAGAACTTATCTTGCCCGCATAAACGTGTTGTTTAGCAATACGGATATCGATGGCTACCAAAGGCTAATTGGTTACTTCTCTCGTTGGTTAGCGACTGAAAATGGTGTGTGTAATGCCAATCGCTGCCTGGTTGTGAAGCTTAGCGCTGAAGTGTCTGATCTTTCAGAGCCGATGCGACTCGCCCTCGCTAACGGCGCTAACAAAATTATCGCTTCCCTTGCCCAGTGTATTGAAGTGGGCATCAAAGACGGTTCAATTTCTGTCGCAGATGCACAAGCCACAGCAACACAGCTATACCAACAGTGGTTAGGGGCGAGCTTGCTCAACAAACTGGTTCAAGACAACACGCATCTGGAACAGAGTTTAAGCAAAACCAAAGCCATACTTAACCCTTAATTGTCCAATTCCCGTCGCGCTCAACAGCTACGGGAATTTTTTAAAACAACAACTAGACGACTGGTCTAATAAAAGGAATAACTACCATGACTAACCCAGTAAACCGACGCATTGTCCTCGCTTCTCGCCCAGTGGGCGCACCTGTCGCTGACAATTTTCGTTTAGAAGAGTCAACTAAGCCGACACCAAAGCAAGGTGAAGTCCTGCTTCGTAGTGTCTACCTCTCACTTGACCCGTACATGCGTGGCCGTATGAGCGATGCGAAGTCATATGCCGATCCCGTGGCACTTGATGAGGTAATGGTGGGTGGTACCGTTTGTCAGGTTGAAGCTTCTAACCATCCCGACTTTGAAGTTGGTGAATGGGTGCTTGGCTTTACTGGTTGGCAAGACTACGGCATTTCAAACGGTGAAGGCCTGATCAAAATGGGTAAGAGCCCTAGCTATCCTTCTTACGCTTTAGGCGTGATGGGCATGCCTGGTTTCACCGCTTATATGGGGCTACTTGATATTGGCCAGCCGAAGCAAGGAGATACTCTCGTGGTTGCCGCTGCAACAGGTGCGGTAGGCTCCATGGTTGGCCAGATCGGTAAACTTAAAGGGTGCCGAGTTATCGGCGTTGCTGGTGGAGAAGAGAAATGTCTCTACGCTAAAGAGCAGCTTGGCTTTGATGAGTGTATTGACCATAAAGCCGATAATTTTGCTGAGCAACTGGCACAGGCTTGTGACAAAGGGATCGACGTCTACTTCGAAAATGTTGGTGGTAAAGTATTTGATGCGGTGATGCCACTTCTCAACACAGGGGCGCGTATCCCTCTTTGTGGTTTGATTTCACAATACAACGCAACATCACTTCCGGATGGACCAGACAGGATGTCTATGCTGATGGCACAACTGCTAATCAAACGCATCAAGATGCAAGGTTTCATTATCTTTGATGACTATGCACACCGCTACAACGAGTTCGCACAACAGATGGGCCAGTGGCTGGCTGAGGGTAAGATTCACTACCGTGAGCACTTAGTCGATGGCCTGGAACAAGCACCGGAAGCCTTCATCGGTCTTTTAGAAGGTAAAAACTTCGGCAAACTCGTTGTACAGACCAATCAACCTCTATAGCTATAGCGGTAATTTCTGCCTCTCGCTTACTCACTGGAATCCTACGACCGAGCGATGACTTGGAAAAACGACTAAATCTAAGCTAAGTTTAAAAGAACACCAAATAAGAAGTGAGGTGCATATTGTACCTCACTATTGGTTTCAGCCTAAATCACGATTAGGGAGAAAACGTTATGGTAGGTTTCGATTTCTTTAAACTGTTTGATACCAAAGAGCTGTTCATCTATTACTGATTTTTCACGACAGCTTTAATCAAAACAGAGGTATCCATACGGCCCAATCCGTCTTGTTGGAGCTCACCGTACTGCTGGTCGACTTTCTTGGTCAGCGGCAGTTCAAGGCCAACACGCTCCGCCTCTTTCAAACAGAAGCCAAGATCTTTACGCATCCAATCAATCGCAAAACCAAAATCAAACTTATCTTGTGACATTGTCACGGCTCGATTTTCCATTTGCCACGAACCTGCGGCACCATGCTTAAGGGTGTCGACCACCTGCTCGATATCCAGACCAGATTTCTGCGCTAGTAACAGTGCTTCACTTAAACCTTGCAAAATGCCACCAATACAAATTTGGTTAACCATCTTACAGCGCTGACCTTGACCGTTTTCACCCAGCAGCGATATCTGCTTAGAATAGACATCCATCACGGGGGCAACTTGATCAAAAAGAGTTTGCTCTCCGCCACACATCACAGTCAAAACACCGTTTTCTGCTCCCGCCTGACCACCAGACACTGGCGCATCAATAAAGTGACACCCGTTTTCCTTAGCCGCTTGCGCAAGTTCGATAGCCAACTCAGCTGAGGTTGTCGTATGATCTACAAGAATCGCGCCCTGCTTTAAGCCTGCAAGAATCCCGTTGTCTCCATACACTACACTGCGAACATCGTCATCATTACCGACACAAACAAAAACAATGTCACTGCCTTGGGCCGCTTGCTTTGGCGTTTCACACGCCTGACCTTGATAGTCTACAGCCCACTGATCTGCTTTTGCTGGTGTACGGTTGAAGACTTTCGTCGCATGCCCTGCTTTACTGAGATACCCAGCCATTGGGTAACCCATAACTCCTAGTCCTATAAAGGCAACGTTGCACTGGCTCATCCTTAACTCCTCGTTATAATTGTGTGTCTGACTAGACAGTCTACTAAACTAACCCGCTGAGTTTCACTAGTTTTTTACTATCTGGTTATTGTATGCCAGAATGTGTTTCCGCTCTGATATGGTTTAAGTTGTACCTATGAAATTTCAAGCTGCCATCTTTGACATGGATGGACTACTACTCGATACCGAACGTGTGTGCATGCGCGTGTTCAAACAGGCATGTGAGGCCATTAACCTACCGTTTTATGAAGATATCTATTTAACTATCATTGGTAGAAACGCTGCTGGTATAGAAGCCATTTTTCGCAAAACCTATGGTGATGACCACGACAAACTCCATGCTGAGTGGCGTAAAAACTACAACGCCATCGTTAAGCATCAGGCTATCCCGGTAAAAAAAGGCGTGATCGAACTACTGGAGTGGTTAAAGGTCAAAAACGTCCCCATTGCAGTTGCGACTTCGACACACAGAGAAATAGCAAAGGTTAAGCTTGAGTTGGCTGGTCTAGCGAAGTATTTCGATAGCCTCACTTGCGGCTGTGAAGTGAAGCATGGAAAGCCGGACCCAGAGATTTACCTACTTGCGGCTCAACGCATGGGAATAGAAGCAAAGGACTGTTTAGCGTTTGAAGACTCCAACAACGGTGTAATAAGCGCAGTCGGAGCCAACATGACCACCTTCCAAATCCCAGACTTAGTCGCTCCATGCGAAGAGGTCAGCGCGCTAGGTCACCATATTCACCCTTCTCTAACTGATGTACTTGAGTACCTCAAAGCCAAGAAATAACTATATTCGGGCTTACTCGCTAAGCCCCTTTGCTCCTCTTCTTATACTCATAGCCGATTTCCAATAACCAGTTGTTCTAATGAAAAATTCCTCAAGGGCTTTTTATCTGAGCGTAGCGTCCCAACGTCTATAATTGCCGGATAACAATCTGAAAAAGGAATAATAATGACAAACCAATACGTACCGCCAAAAGTTTGGAAAAACGAACCAAGCTCAGGTAACCAGTGGGCCAACATTAATCGCCCAGACTCAGGTGCCAGATTCGAAAGAGAGTTACCAGTAGGCGTGCATCCACTGCAACTGTATTCGCTTGGTACACCTAACGGTCAAAAAGTAACGATCATGCTTGAAGAGCTACTGGCACTTGGGATCAGCGAAGCAGAATACGACGCACACCTTATCAAAATTGGTGACTCAGACCAGTTTTCCTCAGGCTTTGTTGACATAAACCCTAACTCCAAAATCCCCGCTTTAGTGGATAAGTCAGGTAGTGAACACGTTAATGTATTTGAATCCGCATCAATACTGGTTCATCTCGCAGAGAAATTTGGAAAGTTCTTACCTTCAAGCGGCCCTTCTCGAACTCAAACCTTTAACTGGTTATTCTGGGCGCAAGGTTCAGCGCCTTTCCTTGGCGGTGGCTTCGGTCATTTTTACGCTTATGCTGACGAAAAACAAGAGTACCCAATTAACCGTTTTGCTATGGAAGCGAAGCGCCAGCTAGACGTTCTCGATAAACAACTTGCTAAATCTGAGTATGTGGCTGGAGACGAGTACACCATCGCGGATATGGCGATTTGGCCTTGGTACGGTAACTTGGTACTAGGTAAGCTATATGATGCCGCAGAGTTCCTGCTAGTCGACAGTTACGAAAACGTGGTGCGTTGGGCCAAGCAGATCGAGTCTCGCCAGGCGGTTCAACGAGGTCGCGTGGTAAATCGTCCATTTGGAGAAGAGTGGGAGCAGGTACTCGAAAGACACAGTGCT